>CAYTOE010000005.1:0-27078 GCA_964439255.1 uncultured Aquificales bacterium | reverse complement strand
AACCTTTTAACCATCCTTACGAATTTATACAGATTTCAAAACCTCTTGGTCATTCTATAAATTTAAAACCAGGAGAAACATTAAAAGCTGAAGTGATAGACATTCTACCAACAGGAGGAATTGTTATAAAAGCAAAGGGAGTTCATATAACTGTTCAGACAGAAATTCCACTCAGAAAAGATACACAGCTTTTGCTTAAGGTAATGGACAGTGGAGAATCAGAAAAAAAACTGAAACTCCAGATAGTTTCTATTTTAGATAAATCCCAGATAAAACCAGATTTTTCAAAGGAGTTAACCGCCTTAACAAAAAATCAGCTATCTGAGATTTCATTTACAGAAATAGTTTATAGATACATTCCAGAGGTGTTAAATTCAAAAGGAAAAGAAAAAATATTAGACATTCTTATGGCGATTATAAATAGCAAAGACATTTCAGTAAAATTTGATATTTTGAAAAATTATAACTTTTTTATACATATAAAGGATATTAATCCAGAAATTTTAGAGAAAATAATCAAAAAATCAGGGATTTTGCTTGAAACAAAACTAAAAAACAAAGATACAGAAGAAGATTTAAAATCTGAAATTCTAAAAGGAAAATTAAGAGATGAAACATTAAAAGAACTTATAAAACAGCACCAGATAGTTTCTGCATTAACAGGTGGTCTATCAACATTTTTACCTGTTATATGGGAAGATTTAAAAAACAGCAGTCTTTTCTTTTACAGGAAAAAAAGAAAAAACAGGGAAAGTTTTTTTTGCAGGATAGAGCTTAACTTTAAAGAAATAGGCCTTGTAAGTGTAGACCTTTTCATGTTTGAAAATGATTTAATGGTTAAATTTTTTGTTGAAAACAGCTCTTTTAAAGAAAAGCTAAGAGATAAGATGTATATTTTAAAAAAGGATTTAGAAATGCATAGTTTCAGACATGTTTTTTTATCTTTTGTTGAGAAAAGAATATCTATAAAAGATATAGTTTCTTCAGAAGAAACATTGAGTTTAAAAATATGAAAAATAAAAAAAAGGCTGTCGCTTTAAAATACGAAAAGGGAAAGGATAATGCTCCAAAGGTAATTGCAAAAGGTAAAGGGGTTATTGCACAGAAGATAATAGATACTGCAAAGAAAAATGGTATTCCTGTTGAAGAAGACCCGGAATTGGTTGAAATTCTTTCCTCTTTAGACATATATCAAGAAATACCACCTTCCCTTTACAAGGCTGTTGCAGAAATACTGATTTTTATATACAAAAACAAAAAATCCTGATTTATCTGTAACCTGAAGACTGAACAAATGGTATTTTATACTCTGTAGAAAGTATATTAACTGCAAGAACGATACTGCTAAAGGTTTTTCCAGAATCGATATTGTAATCCTCTATGTACTTTATACTGAAACTCCAGCACTTTCTATCGTAAGTTAGCTTTATCTTTTTTTGCTGAGTATAACCATGTTTAATATTGCTGAGTAAAGAAGCTTCTAAAAAAAAGTTTTTATAATTTATGGCTAATTTCTGGTATATCTGATTTAAACTCTCTTCCTGATAACCTTTATCAAAAGAATGGGTTATGGTGTAAGTTATATTTTTCCTAACTGGAAAGGTAAAGGATGTTATACTTCTTGTAATATAACCAAGCTGAAAATCGTAGAATAAAAGCTGTTCACCTTTAAAACCATTTATATCAAACAGTACACTGTTTTTTAAAGGCTTCCAGAAACCTTTGTAAGGTCTATCTGAGATAAAATAAACCCCTTTTCTTGCATATCCTGTTGATATTTCCCATCTAAAAAATGAATCATTTTTGAAATCTGCTATATTAAACAGGGACAAATCTATATCACTTTTTTCTTTTAATCTATCCTCCTTATCAAAAAACGGCAGTTTTCCCTGACTTGAAGCTGGAACATTGTTAAACTCAATCTGGGGTATCGTTTTTAAAGAAAAATTCTTAAAATTTCTGACAGAATAGTACCTTAAAACATCTTTAATCTGAATAAGGCTCCTGTACCTGCTGTTTTTTAAATTTCCATTTATAAAAAAGTAAGCTGTGTACCTTGGCTTTAGCTCAAAATCATTGTAAAAATTCCCAAAAGGTGTATAAAAACCCAAATTTAAAACATTATCTGACCTTATAGCTTTTTCCCCTTCTTCCCGATAAAAGTTTGTGTCAACAGAAAGGAAATCCCAGTAAATAGGAAAGTTAGACAGGAGTTTTCTCTTCTTGTAGTAAAATCTAACCTCAGGGAATCTCTGAAGAGTTTTTCTATTGTTTGGGCTACTAAGGTCATATATGTAATCAAAGTTAGCCTCTAATGTGTATCTTTTTGTATTTTTTACAGCTAAAATCTGGGATTTTGTGTAAGAAAGGTATCTAAGCTCAGAAACATTGTAAAAATCCTCATAAAAGTAGCTATCACTTGGTAAATCAATACTCGCATATATATCAAAACCTTTCCATCTAAAATTCCCTTTGCCTTTTATACGCCACCTGTTTTTTATTGGGGTATCATTTCTACCCTCCCACCATCCACCATTTCCTTTATCTCTAAAATAAAAAAATTCCCCTTTAAACTGTGATTTTTTACTTAGTTTTACTCTATACTCCAAACCTAATCCTTTCCCCTGCTTATCCCTGTAATCGATTGTAGCTGTTAAGTCAGAATAATCATTTATGATGTAAAAGTAAGGGATTTTTATAAAAAAGTTATTGAAGGAATCTCTTCCAAACTCAGGAGTTAAAAGACCTGTTTTTCTCTGGGATGTTGGATATGTGAAATATGGTGAATAAAAAACAGGAAACTTAAAAAAATTAAAAGTAAGGTTATAAGCTTCTATCCTATCATTTACCTTTACAACCCCTTTATGGGCTTTTATAAACCAGTCGTACTTATCAAGACTACACTGGGAAAACTCACCTCTTTTAAAATAAAATTTATCCCCTTTCTTTTTAATTCTTTCAGCTTTTATAAAGTACCTGTTATCAACTGAGATGATAACATCCTTGAACTCCCCTGTATTTTTTTCAATATTGACCCATCCCTCCTTAGCTAAAAGATAAACCTTTTTACCCTCTACATATATATTTCCCTTTAGAAAAATCTTTTTTTCCGTTGTATCGTAAAAAATCTCTCTGGCTTTTAAAGTAAAGTCTTTATACCTGACTGTAACATGACCTGTTGCGTGTAAAACAGAACCTTCTTTTTTTATACTGTCTGCTTCTATAGAAACAGGTAAAAGGTTTTCTGGTTGTGAAAAAGAGTATCCAGATAAAACATATACAGATGTTAAAATAGATAAAAGCTTTTTCTTCAAGCTTAACCTCAGAAAAATACTGGAAACACTATTATAAATCATTTGGAGATAGGTAATGGAAAAACCAAGGGAATGGCTCAGAGAAAAAAGTATCGCAAAAAAGGTGTTAAGAGAGGCGAATGTTATCTTTGAGGTTGTTGATGCAAGGGTTCCGCTTGAAACAAGAAACACAGTTGTTGAGAGTCTTTCAAGGGAAATGGGAAAAGAGCTTTTTATAATAATGAATAAAGTTGACCTTGTCCCAAGAGATTTTGCATTAAAAGCGAAAAAAGAGATAGAAAAAGATTTTCCTGTTATCCTGTTTTCAGCCCATAAAAACATAGGAAAAAGGGAAATAGAAAATGTTATAAAAAGGTTGTCTAAAAAAGGAAAAATCATAAAAATAGGAGTTTTAGGATATCCAAATGTAGGTAAATCATCTCTGATAAATACTCTAAAAAGAAAAAAAGTTGCCACCACATCACCAAAACCGGGGATGACAAGGGGAAAGATGCTTGTAAAACTGGCAGATAACGTTTTTCTTATAGATACACCGGGAATAATAACTTTAGAATATCAGGAAGACCTTGCAATAAAAGGTTCCTGGATACCTGAAAAATTAGAACAGCCTGTTGAAGTTGCCCTTAAACTATTAGAAAAGATTATCCACAACAGACCTGAAGCTATAAAAGAAACATATAAAGTTGAACCTTCAGAAGATTCCCTTGAAACATTAAAAAGGATAGGTGAAAGGTTAAACTACCGGATATCAGGTGGTGAGATTGATATGGATAGAACAGCAAAAAAGGTACTATGGGACTGGATAAAGGGACATATAAAAGCTTACTGGCTCTAAAAAGATAAGGTTTTTATTACATATATTTTTTCAATACTTCCGGTATATCAAAACCTCCATCTTTCCTCTGATAGTTTTCCATTATTGCAAGTAATGTTCTTCCAACCGCTAACCCTGAGCCATTTAACGTATGAACAAACTCATTTTTACCTTCTTTTGTTTTGTACCTTATTTTTGCCCTTCTTGCCTGAAATGCCTCTGTATTTGAGCATGAAGAAATCTCCCTGTACCTGTTTTGTGAAGGTACCCACACTTCTATATCGTACGTTTTTGCCGCCGAAAAACCTAAATCTCCTGTACAAAGCTCAACTACCCTGTAAGGAAGTTCTAAAAGCTGAAGTACCTTTTCAGCTTCCTGAACAAGTTTTTCAAGTTCATTGTAGGATTCTTCAGGTTTAACAATCTTTACAAGCTCCACTTTATCAAACTGGTGCTGTCTTAAAATTCCCCTCACATCTTTTCCATGGGAACCTGCCTCTCTTCTAAAGCAAGGGGTATAAGCAGTATAGTATTTGGGTAGTTCTTCCTCTTTGAGTATCTCACCTGAATGTAGGTTTGTTAAAGAAACTTCTGCTGTTGGTAAAAGATAAAGATCTTCATCACAAACCCTGTAAAGGTCTTCCTCAAACTTTGGAAGCTGTCCTGTCCCTGTAAGAATCTCAGGTTTAACTAAAACAGGAGTCCATACTTCTGTATATCCATGTTCTTTTGTATGCAAATCAAGCATAAAGTTTATCAGTGCCCTTTCAAGCCTCGCAGCTTCTTTATACATAACTGTAAATCTTGAACCTGAAAGTTTTGCACCCCTTTCAAAATCAAGTATTCCAAGTTTTTCTCCTATTTCCCAGTGGGGGAGAGGCTCGAAATCAAACTTCCTTGGCTCACCCCATCTTCTTATTTCCACATTTTCCTCTTCGTCTTTTCCAATAGGTACACTTTCATGGGGAATGTTTGGAATTGATAAAAGAAGATGGTTAAATCTTCTTTCTATATCTTTAAGCTCTTTTTCAAGCTGTTCTATTTTTTTGTTTTTTGCATGGACTTCCTCTTTAGCCTTTTCTGCTTCTTCCTTTTTCCCTTCTCTATATAAAAGTCCTATCTCTTTTGAAATCCTGTTCTTTTCTGCTTTAAGCTGCTCCACCTCTGAAATTATCTTTCTTCTTTCTCCATCAACAGCTAAAAGTTCATCTATCATCAATGAATATGATTCATCTCTTGTTTTAAGTCTTTCTTTTACGTATTCAGGGTTAGTTCTTATCTGTTTTATATCTAACATTACCCTCTCCTAACCGTTTAAAAGTTCTTGAAGAATTTTATTTACAAGTTTTGGATTAGCCTTTCCTTTTGTTGCTTTCATTACCTGTCCAATAAAAAATCCCATAAGTTTTTGATTTCCAGCTTTGAATTTTTCCACCTCTGCAGGATGTTTTGATAGTACCTCTTCAACAATTTTTCTTATCTCCCCTTCATCTGAAACCTGTTTTAATCCTTTCTCCTCTACTATTTGTTTAGGAGATTTTGATGTTTTAAACACCTCTTCAAAAACTTCTTTAGCTATTTTTGTTGATATGGTTCCACTATCTATAAGCTCAACAAGCTCTGCTATATGTTCAGGTTTAACAGGGCTTTCAGTTATATCTATTCCAGCTTCATTCAGTTTTCCAAGGAGTTCATTTATTATCCAGTTTGCTATAGCTTTTGGGTTTTTGTTATAAACTTCTACAGATTTTTCAAAAAACAGAGCCCTATCTTTATCTGCTACCAATACATCCGCATCGTACTCTGTAAGCTTAAACTGGGAGATAAATCTTTTTTCTTTTTCATCTGGAAGTTCTGGTAAAGACTGTCTTATTTCCTCAATATACGCTGTTGTTATTCTAACAGGTATAAGGTCAGGGTCAGGGAAGTATCTGTAGTCATGGGCTTCCTCTTTTGTTCTCATTGTGAATGTTTTTCCTGATGCTGGGTCAAAAAGTCTTGTTTCCTGAACAATCTCTCCACCTTTGCTAAGAACCTTTGCCTGTCTTTCTATCTCATACTCAATAGCTTTCTGAACAAATCTAAAGGAGTTAAGGTTTTTTATTTCAACTTTTGTCCCAAATTTTTCTTCTCCTTTAGGTCTTAAGGATATGTTTACATCACATCTAAGCTGTCCTTTCTCCATATCAGCATCTGAAACGCCTATATATCTCATTATGTTTCTCAGTTTTTCAAGATACAGCCTTGCACCAACAGCTGAACGTATATCAGGCTCAGAAACGATTTCCATTAAAGGAGTCCCTGCTCTGTTTAAATCAACATACGAGTGGTTTCCTTCATGGATTGTTTTTCCTGCATCTTCTTCCATGTGAAGTCTATGTATTCTTATTCTTTCTGTTTTACCATCAACTTTTATATCTATATAACCATCTGTTGCAAGGGGTTTGTCGTACTGGGAAATCTGATAACCTTTTGGTAGGTCTGGATAAAAGTAATTTTTTCTTGCAAAAACAGAAAGTTCATGAACTTTGCAGTTTAATGCTAAAGATGCTTTTATAGCGTATTCTAAAGCTGTTTTATTTAAAACAGGTAAACTTCCCGGTAAAGCCAGACATACAGGACAGACATTTGTATTAGGTTCTGCTCCAAATTCAACTTTACATGAACAGAAACATTTTGTCTCTGTTGCCATCTGAACGTGTACTTCAAGACCTATAACAGGTTCAAAATCTTTCACTCCCATTTATAAACCTCTTTTTATCTTTATAGAACAATTAATCATTTTATCAAAAAGAAACTTTTTTGAAAGGGAAAGCCCCAAAATGGGGCTTGTTTTACTGATTTAAAAGATTTGTTAACCAGATAGCAGCTTTTTTAACAGAAATATTTTTATTTCCATCCTCATTTGCCAGATTCCTTGGATATGGTGAAGGGAAACCAAGGTGATAAATACCATCAAATACTTTATTTATAGCATTTTTCCCGAATAGTTTTGTTTTTGCACCGTTTTTTACAACTTTATGGAAACCTGTTTCTTTTCCATTTTCATCATCTCCATGTAGCTCTTTCCATCTATCTCCATAGTTCTGGACTATGTAATCATTAATCTGCCAGATTTCATCTTTTGTTATTACCCCATCATCAAAAACACCTGTTGCATATACAGCTTCCACTATAATTTTGTTCATTTCATTTGCACATCTTGCAGCTTCTCTCAAATCACCAGTTGCCACCCTTTTCTGCAATCTGTTATCCCTGTATATAATATCTATAACTTTATCAAGACCTGTTCCTGTTTCACCTACAACTTCCTGTATAGAAGGATTATAAAGACTTCCATTTTCCATATCTTCCTTCAAAAGATTGTCCAACCAGATTGCTGCATTTTTTATAGAGATATTCTTATTTCCATCTTCATTTGCAAGTCTACGTTTATAAGGAGTGGGGAAACCAAGGTGATAGATACCGTCAAATACTTTATTTATAGCATTTTTCCCAAATAGTTTTGTTTTTGCGCCATCATTTACAATGAGATGAAAACCTGTTTCATAACCATCTTCATCATCTCCATGTAAATCTGGCCACTCATTCCCGTAATGTTTTACTATGTATCTATTAATCTCTCTAATATCTGCCATGTTTATCTTTTTGTCATTTGCGACACCTGTCTGATAGACCGCCTCAAGAATTATCTCATTCATTCTTTTAGCGGCTTCTAAAGCTGTGGCAATATCCTCTTCAGGAACTCTTTTATTGAGCCTTTTATCTTTTTCAACAATATCAAAAATAACATCAAGTCCACTACTGAAAGCGGTCAACGGGATAGAAAGGAAGATAAATAAGGACAGAAAGATAGATATTTTCTTTTTCATTTTTAAACCCCCTGGAGTTGTATTTGATATTAAGAATAATGAGTGTAAAAAGCTTTTACAATGCTCTTAAAAATTTCAACTGTTGCAACACTGTTGCAACATTAATGCAACACAGCAACACAAACCAAAAGCCTTTATTTTCAGTAAGTTATTGAAAAATATAAATAATTTCAATTGGCACCCTTATTGTTCTATAGAAAAACACAATCATTTTTGGAGGTTTAGTCATGGCAACACTAAGAGAACTTATGCAATTACCGGGTGCCGTTGCAGCAGGAAAGTTCGATGAAAAAGGGAATCTATGTGCTTACACAGGTGATATCTCTGAAAAGGCAGCAGAAATAGCTGGGCTTATGGCAGCTGCAAATAAAGCTATTGCCAATATGCAGGCAAAAGGATGGACTGAATATACCGGAAAAGAGGGTTTCTTCCCGGTTCAGGGATTCGCTGTTGCAGCAGGAAAATACGCTGCATGTATAGCAGGAAATGTTGGTGTTTTTGTAGAGCTTGATAAAGCAGATTTTGACAAAATTTTTGAAACAATAATGCCTTAACTTAAAAATTAAAAGGAGGAATTAAAAATGGCTGATTTAAAGAAACTTTTAGGAATAAAAGGTGTTTTTGCTGCAGGTCAGTTTAATGATGATGGAACACTTGCAGCTTTTGAAGGAGATTTAACAGAAGAAGAAGCAGCTATGGCTGCAGAAATGTGTGCTGCAAATAATGCTATGGCAAAAATGCAGACAGACGGATACACAGCTTTTTCAGGTCAGGAATGGACTCCTTTAAAAGGATGGGCTTTAGCAGGTCCAAAATTCTCCGTTTGTGTTGCAGGAAATATAGGTGTTTTTGTGAAAAATGATGAAGCTTCATTCAATGAAGTTTTTAAGGCTCTTCTTTCCCAATAGATACTCAGGGCGCTTGATGCGCCCTTTTATAAAAATTTAAGGAGAAAAAAATGCCAGAATTCTTATCAGAAGAATGGATTAAACAGTATGCAGAAGAATGGAATAAAAATGAAAATCTAAAAGAAGGTTTAAAAAAATTCTCTGCTACTATCAAATATTACATAGAAGGAGTGGAACAGCCACCTGTTTATATAAAGGTGGAAAAAGGGGAAGTGAAAGAAGCAGGCTTAGCCCCTGAGATGAAATACGATTTTGAGATGTGGGCAACACCGGAAGACTGGAAAACACTTGCAACTGGAGGAATGGGACCAAAGGCAGCGATGCTCACAAAAAGGTTGAAATTCAAAGGCTCTATGATAACCGCTATGAAATACATGTCAGCATTTGAGGAAAGTCTCAGGATGATGAGTAAAATACCAACAGACTGGTAAATTGTTGTTTATTCTTTAAAAGAGATTTAGATTAATTTTAAATTATATCTGTAGGAAAAAGATGGATTTATCTATTTTAGACAGCTTAACAGAAGGAATAATCTTTATAACAAAAGATAGAAAAATCGGATATATAAATAAGGTTGCAAGGAGGGTCGTGGATAAGAAAGTAGGGGATGATTGTTTTGGACTTTTCTCAACATGTGCAACAAACTGTCCCCTACTTTCTATTGACAAACATCCAAACCCTATTGATGCCTTTGATGTGAGACTATCTTGCTGTGATAAAACTGTTTGCCACAGCATCACACCTGTTTTTAAAAATGGAGAATTTATAGGGTTGTTAGAGGAGTTTAAGGACTCATCAAAAATGATTAACCATATGAAAGAACTGAAAAAACAGAAAGAGTTTACAGAGGTTATTTTAGATTCTGTAGTTGATGCGATTGTAGTTATTAATAATGAAGGAGAAATTATACATTACAATGAGGTTGCAAGACAGATTTTATGCAGAGAGATAACAGATATAAGAGGCTTTAATATAGAAAACCTCCTTGGCATACCACTTCATAAACTACCCCCTGAAGGGGAAAGGGAAGATATACATATAGAAACACCAGCTTATGGAAGGGTAAAAGTTTCATTAATGATAACATCACTCAAAGAAGGGGAAGGTAAAGTAATATCTTTTTATATGCTTCCTGAATGTATGATTAGTCAGGATGTAAAGGGAAGGATAATAACAAAAAATCCCCAGTTTTTGTCTGTTCTTGATATGGCAAAAACCGTTGCTGACACAACAGCCACAATTCTTATAGAGGGAGAAACAGGAACAGGGAAAAGTATGCTTGCAAAATATATACATACCCTGTCTTCAAGAAGGGATAAACCTTTTATAAAAATAAACTGTGCAGCCATACCTGAAAACCTCCTTGAAAGTGAGCTTTTTGGATATGTAAAAGGTGCATTTACAGGAGCAAATAAAGATAAACCTGGAAAAGTCGAACTTGCCGAAGGGGGAACCCTTTTTTTAGATGAGATAGGAGATTTACCTGTTTATCTTCAATCAAAACTTCTCCACCTTCTCCAGGAAAAAGAGTTTGAAAGGCTTGGAGATATAAAAACGAGAAAAGCAAACATAAGAATAATAGCAGCAACAAACAAAGATTTAGGAGAACTTATAAATAAAGGCGAATTTAGAGAAGACCTTTACTACAGGCTAAAGGTGATATCCCTCAAAGTTCCTCCATTAAGAGAAAGAAAAGAGGATATACCAGCTTTAGTTAACTATTTCATTGATAAATACTCAGAAATTTATAAAAGGCAGATTAAAGGAATATCTCCGGGAGCCATGAAAAAGTTGTTAAAATACGATTTCCCCGGAAATATAAGAGAGCTTGAGAATATGATAGAAAGGGCTGTTATAGTCTGTACTGGGAAATACATATATGAAAAGGATTTGCCAGAGGAGCTTTTTAAAGACAAAAACGGAAAAAAGGTTAATGTGAAAGATAAAGTTAACTTTAATGATGAGATAGAAGAGATAAAAAGAATTTTAAGAGAAACGAAGGGAAATAAATCTCTTGCCGCAAAAATACTGGGGATACACAGAACAACCCTCTGGAGAAAAATCAAAGAACACAACATCGATTTATAACCTCCGTATATTATTAATAAAATCATAGAAAAATAATTAAATTTAGATTATCTTTATTATGTTGATTACCGTTTTTTAACGGAGGTTTATATTTTGAACATAAAACTTATTGCCCCTTCTATTCTCTCTGCTGATTTCTCAAAACTCGGTGAAGAAATAAAAATGGTTGAGGAAGCAGGAGCTGATATTATCCATATAGATGTTATGGATGGAAGATACGTACCAAACATAACACTTGGTATGCCTGTTGTTAAATCAATTAGAAAAGTGACAGACCTTCCATTTGATGCACATCTTATGATTGTTGAGCCTGAAAAGTATGTCCCTGAGTTCATAGATGCTGGATGCAATATGATTTCATTTCACATGGACGCATGCATTCACTCCCACAGACTTGTGGAATATATAAAATCAAGGGGTGTTAAAGCAGGTATTGCTGTAAATCCAGCTGAACCTATTCATATGCTTGAAGAGATAATCCATTATATAGACTACGTTCTTATTATGTCTGTTAACCCAGGTTTTGGTGGCCAAAAATTTATCCCTGAGACATTAAACAAGGTAAAGAAACTAAAAAGATTAATGGAAGAAACAGGAAGAACAGACCTTTTAATTGAGATTGATGGCGGTATAAATGACCATACGATAGTTGAAGCATCTGCTGTTGGTGTTAATATATTTGTTGCAGGAAGTTCTATTTTCAAATCTGAGAATCCTGCTGAAACAATAAAAAGATTTAAGCATAAGGCAACCAATGTTGTTGTAGGTGTGTAGGATGAAATACCAGATAAGAACATGGCCTGATAAAATTTTAAAACAGAAAATGAAAGAGGTTGATTTTTTTGATGAAAGGCTGAAAGAGCTTGTTGATATTATGTTCAAAAGGATGTACGAGGAAGAAGGGGTAGGACTTGCAGCTAACCAGATAGGAATTCCATACCAGATACTTGTTTTAGATACAGGTGTAAAAAAATACGAAGCTCAGGAAGAAACAGAAGAAGAGCCTGTAAAAATGGCTCTTATAAACCCAAAAATCGTTAAAAAAGAAGGTCAGGTAGAATCAACAGAAGGATGCCTCAGTTTTCCAGGAGTTCAGATAACAATTCCAAGGGCTGAAAGGGTAAAAGTTGTCGCAAAAGACGTTGAAGGAAAAGAAATAGAACTTGATACAGATGGTTTTTTATCTATTGTTCTTCAGCATGAGATAGACCACCTAAATGGAATACCATTCATAAATTACCTTCCCCCTGTTAAAAAAAGGATGGTTTTAGAAAAATACATGAAATCAAGAAAAAGAGAGCTTGCAAAAACAAGGTAGTCCAAATCTGATAGAATTAATTAAATAACTATCAGGGGGAAGTTTTTGACTGTTTTTGAGTCTATTATATTAGGAATAGTTGAAGGAATAACTGAGTTTTTACCTGTATCTTCCACAGGACATCTCATCCTTACTTCAAAACTACTTGGTTTAAGTCAGACAAATATTCATAAAGCGTTTGAGGTTTCTATACAGCTTGGTTCAATACTTGCTGTTATTTTTCTCTATAAGGAAAGAATATTTCATAGTCTTGAACTGTGGAAAAGGTTGATTGTGGCTTTCATACCAACAGGCGCCCTTGGTTTTCTTCTTTATAAAATCATAAAAAGCCTTTTCAGTCCTTATGTTGTCAGTGTTATGCTCATTATTGGGGGTATTATTTTTATTATTATTGAAAAATTTTACAAAGAGAAAGAACATCACATAGAAGATATAAACCAGATTTCTTATCTTAAAGCTTTTTTAATAGGCTTTTTCCAATCCCTTGCAATGATACCCGGAACCTCACGTTCAGGGGCAACCATTATAGGTGGACTTTTACTTGGTTTAAAAAGGAAAACAGCAGCCGAGTTTTCATTTCTCCTTGCTGTTCCAACTATGCTTGTAGCAACAACTTATGACATCCTAAAAAACTACAGCAGTTTTCAGCTTGGAGATTTTATAGCTTTGATTGTCGGATTTTTAACAGCTTTTATTTTTGCTGTTCTAACAATAAAACTGTTTTTGCGTTATATTTCCCACCATAACTTTATCCCGTTTGGTATATACAGAATAATTATCGGTTTGATTTTCTTACTATTCTTTTTATAAAGAGGTTAAATGGAAAAAAAGCGGGTTTTAGAAGCTGTTTTTATCTTTCTGTTTAGTTTTTTTATTCTTTCTGCAAACATTGGTGGTTTATATATATACAGCCTTGATGAAGCGAAAAATTCTGAATGTGCAAGGGAAATGCTCGAAAAAGGGGAGCTGATTGTTCCTACTTTTAATTATGAACTAAGAACAGACAAACCTCCCCTCCATTACTACTTTATGATGATTTCTTACAAAATATTCGGCGTAAGTGAGTTTTCTGCAAGATTTTTTTCTTCTGTTTTTGGTTCATTACTTGTTTTAATAACATTTTTATTTGCAAGGAGATATCTTGGTTTTTATACAGCTTTGTTCTCTGTTGTAGCCCTTCTATCTTCAATTCATTTTTCGGTTCAGTTTCACATGGCTGTCCCTGACCCTTATCTTATTTTCTGGATAAATGCGTCTCTATTTTCTTTTTATGTATGGTTTAAAGAAAAAAGAGAGACATTTCTGTACAGTTTTTATCTTTTTACAGGTCTTGGTGTTTTAACAAAGGGACCTGTTGCAATAGTTCTTCCAGGTTTAATAATAGTTGTTTTTCTATTTTTAACAAAAAATCTGAATATTCTAAAACAGATGAGAATATTTCAGGGTATTCTTTTAACCCTTTTTGTATCTCTTCCATGGTATATAGCTGTTTATATAAAAACAGATGGGAAATGGATTGAAGAGTTTATATTCAAGCATAACATCCACAGATTTTCAGCACCTATGGAAGGACACGGAGGAATTTTCCTTGTAACATTTTTATTTGTATTTGTTGGAATGCTTCCATTTTCTGTTTTTGTAGTACAGGCTTTGAAAAACGCATGGGAGAATAGAAAAGACAGTTTAATCCTCTTTTTATTTTTGATTGTGGTTATATACACAGGTTTTTTTGCTGTTTCAAAAACAAAGCTTCCAAATTACACAGTCCCTGTCTATCCTTCTCTTGCTATACTTCTTGGGTACTATCTAAACAAAATAAAAAACAGCATCCCAAAATCCATTTATACAGGTCTGATTTTTTATATTATTTTGTCATTACTCATTGTTGCAGGACTTTACTTTGGAATTAAAGGTGAGAAAGAGATTTCAGACCTTTCTTATTTAAGTTTTTCATTTTTACTTTTAACTGTAGGTGGTATTTTTTCTATTGTTTTTATGAAAAGAGATTTTCTAACATCTATTTCTATTCTTTCCTTTTTTTCAATTCTCACATCTTTAACATTTTTTTTCTACACTTTCCCAAAAGTTGATAGCAGAAACCCTGTTGCTCAAATGTTACCTCTTATTAACAAAAAAAAGGATATCAGATACTACGGAGGTTTTAACCCGGCTTTTGTCTTTTATATAAGGAAACATATACCAAAAGTTGATAAAAAAGACCTGAAAACCTTTCTGAACAAAAGAGATACAGTTTTTCTTTTAAGTAGGGAAAGGTACCAGAAAGATATTTTATCAATTAAAAATGCTCATCTTCTTAAAAAAGTAAAAGATTTATTTGAAAATAAAACATCAATTCTTATAACAAATAAATTAAAATAGATAAAAAGTCAGGTTAGGGGTGCGCCATGATAAAAATAGATTACACAAACGTGATGGCTGAAACTATAGGGGAGAGAGACGGTATCCTGAGGGATGAACTTCTCTCTTTCAGACATTTTGTTGTTGAAACCCACAGTAGAATACAGAAAGAAAAAGAAAAGAAGTTTTTCTTTGCTAAACTTCCCTATCAAGATACAACGTATATAAAAGAGTTAGCTCAAGAAATAAGAGAGAAGTTTGAGTACTTTGTTCTTATTGGGATAGGGGGTTCTTCACTTGGTGCAGAAATGCTTTTTAATTCACTTACAGAAACTAACTACAACATTAATAAAAAACCAAAATTTTTTGTTATGGATAACGTTGACCCAGAAAAAATTTATGGAATATTACAGCAGATAGAAATAGAAAAAACCTGTTTCAACGTTATATCAAAATCAGGCTCAACTGTTGAAACAATAGCAAATTTTGGTGTTGTATTGGAAATGCTAAAAGACAAAGTCGGGGATAGATGGAAAGAACATCTTATTTTTACAACTGACCCTGAAAGGGGTTTCTTGAGAAAGTTTGGAGAAGAAAATGGAATTAAACTCCTTGATATACCAAAACCTGTTGGTGGAAGATTTTCTGTTTTCACACCTGTTGGTCTTTTACCTGCTGCTGTTGTAGGCATTGATATAGATGAGGTTCTAAAAGGTGCAAGAAAAATGGATTTAATCTGTTCAATTGAAGAACATGTTGAGCATAATCCAGCTTATCTTATAGCTTTAACCCATTATATAGCAAACATGAGAAGGGGAAAAACTATATCTGTAATGATGCCTTACAGCGAAAGATTATCCTCTTTTGTTGACTGGTACAGACAACTGTGGGCTGAATCTCTTGGAAAAGACGGCCTTGGTCAAACACCGGTAAAAGCTATAGGAACAATAGACCAGCATTCACAGATTCAGCTTTATAGAGATGGTTTAAGGGACAAAATAGTAACATTTATCCAGATAGAAAAAATGGATGTTGATTACAAAATCCCAGAAAACATACCGGAAGATATTAATTACCTCAGCGGGCATACATTACATGAGATACTTAATAAAGAACTTTTAGGTACAAAGGCGGCACTTATAAAAAGCAAAGTTCCAAACATAACAGTAATTTTAGACAGGGTAAATCCTTATAACATAGGGATGCTTGTATATCTTTATGAACTTGCAACAGGTTTTTCAGGATACCTTTATAAGGTAAATCCTTTTGACCAGCCAGCTGTTGAAGAAGGGAAAAATTTCACATACGCCCTTATGGGTAGAGAGGGATATCAGGAAAAATTAGAAGAGTTTAGAGAGCTTTACAGGGAAAAGTACAAAATAGAAATACAGTAGGGATACATCTGTATCCCTTTTTCCAGACTCCTCTTGAAAATCTTTCTTTTTTTCATATATAAGTTGAAAAAAACAGGAGTAACTGTGAAACTTTTAGTTATAACCGGACCAACAGCAACTGGAAAAACAGAAATATCTATTCAGATTGCAAAAAAAATTGATGGTGAAATAATCAGTGCCGATTCAATGATGGTGTACAAATATATGGATATAGGAACTGCAAAACCCACTGTTGAGGAGAGGCAGGGCATACCCCACCATCTTATAGATGTAGTTGAGCCTTCATATAACTTCTCAGCAAAAGATTTTGTTCAACTGGCAGATATAAAGATAAAAAAGATTTTTGAAAAGGGAAAAATCCCGATAGTAGTTGGTGGGACATGGCTGTATATTCAGGCACTTCTATACGGGCTTGCAGAGGCACCTGAAGGGGATTGGGAATTAAGGGAGAAACTGTACAGAGAGGAAAGTACACAGCTCTATCAAAAATTAAAAAAAATAGACCCTGAATATGCAGAAAAGATTCATCCAAACGATAAAAAAAGAATCATAAGGGCTTTAGAGGTTTTTTACAAAACAGGAAAGAGTTTTTCCCAGTTTTTAAAAAAACATGCCTTCAAAGAAAGGAGATATGATTTTACAGGAGTAGTTTTAGACAGACCAAAAGAAGAAATACTGGAAAGAGTGGAAAAAAGGGTAGAATTGATGCTAAAAAAAGGTTTAGTAGAAGAGGTGAAAAAACTTATAAACATGGGATTTGAAGAAGCTATAACATCTATGCAGGCTATCGGTTATAAAGAGCTTATACCTTATATTAAAGGGAAAACAACTCTGGAAGAAGCAAAAGAAGAGATAGTAAAAAACACAAAAAAATTTGCAAAAAGACAGATACGCTCATTCAGAAGTAGATTTAAAGAAAGGGAAGGCTGGAACTGGTTAAATATATCAAACTATACAAATCAGGAAGTTTTAGATAAAATTATTAAAAAATATGAATAAATATTAAATGGAGGACTTCCAATGAATATTCAAGATGAACTTTTAGAAGAACTTAAGGAAGAGGGGAAGGAAATAACCATTTATCTAACAAGAGGAACAAGGATTACTGGAAAAATCCTCGCTTCAGACCAGTTTACAATCCTTTTAGATGTTAATGGTGAGAAGCAGCTTATATATAAACACGCTATCAGTACAATTGTAGCCGAAACATAAACAGGGCTTCTGCCCTTCCCTTCACATATATGATTTCACCACTTGCATAAAAATCTATTCAGATTATTATATCCTCACAAAAAACCATATTTTGAGGAAAGATGAGAGCGATTTTAGTAGCTGTAAAAACAAAAGATAAAAAAGATAAAGAGCTAAAAAATTCCCTTTCAGAACTTGAAGGACTTGTAGAGGCAGCAGAAGGTAAAACTTTAGGAAAGTTATATCAAAAAAGAGAATATCCAGACCCCGCTACATTTATTGGAAAGGGAAAAGTAAAACAGCTAAAAGAACTTGCAGAAGGAATAAATGCAGACACTATTGTTTTTGATGCAGAACTTACCCCAGTTCAGATATCCAATATAGAAAAAATTACAGAAGTTGAAGTATTAGACAGAACAGACCTTATTTTACAGATATTCTCAAGAAGGGCAAAAACAAAACAGGCAAAACTCCAGGTTGAATTAGCTATGCTTGAGCATGAGCTCCCAAGGGTTTATGGACAGAAAGGAAAAGCCCTTTCAAGAATAGGTGGTGGTATGAAAACTAAGGGAGCTGGAGAAAAGTTAGGAGAGATAAAGGTAAGAACGATAAAAGATAGAATCTCAAAAATAAAAAAAGAGCTTGAAAGGATAAAAAAACAGAGGTATCAACAGAGGAAATGGAGGAATAAAGACCCAAATCTATTAAAAGTTTCCCTTGTTGGATACACAAATGTGGGAAAATCAACGCTGCTAAAAAGGTTAACAAAAAGGGATACCTTCATATCAGACCAGCTTTTTGCAACCCTTGACACAAAAACATCCTTTATCAATTTTCCTGATATAGGGAAAAAAGTTGTTATAACAGATACCGTTGGGTTTGTTAAAGATATGCCAAAAGAGATAATGGATGCTTTTATGGCAACCCTTGAAGAACTTGAAGACACAGACCTTATACTGCATGTTGTTGATATATCTGATGAAAACTGGCAGGAAAAGGTAGAAAGTGTAGAAAAAATACTAAAAAAGATAAATGTAAATGAAAAACCACAGGTTCTTGTTTTTAATAAAATTGACAGGGTAATCCCATCTGAAGATTACCTCGAAGACACTGATATTACACTTTTAACAGGTAATAGAGAAAGTGTTATTATCTCAACAAAAGAAGGGTGGAACATAGACAGGCTGTTTAATATTTTGAAAAAATATGCCCTTCAAAAAAATGAGTTCTAAAGGAAAACATCCTCACCAAAAGCCGTCAAATCTATAAACTCATCTGCTATTTCTATAAGTTCTTTTGCTGCAGTCTGTTTAAAGGCAGCTATTTCAACTTTTACACCTTTTGTATGCAAGTATCTAACCAAATCAACAAAATCACCATCACCACTTGCCAAAACAGCAACATCTATTTTTTCAGCCATTGAGATAGCATCCATAGCAATTCCCATATCCCAGTCTGCCTTTATGGTTGTCCACAGATTCCCCTGTTCATCTATACTTTTGAAAATCTTTGGTTCTTTAACTCTTACATGATATCCAATATGCTTCAGAGTATTTATAAACCCCTTCTGGTCAACACCCTGAAGCTTGACAAGGTAAGCTATAGCCCTTATAAGAACCCTATCCCTTAAAACCTTATACAAAACACTTTCAAAATTGACTTTCCTGTTAAAAGTATCCCTTGCTGAGTAATAAAGGTTCTGGATGTCTAAGAATATTGCTACCCTTTGATGTTTATAAAGTTCCTTTAGTTTATCATCATAAATCATAAAAACTCCCCATTTATTTATGGAAAATATTGATAATGTATTTTAACTTATATATCTTGTGAAAACATAAAGGAGAGGTGTTATGTCCGTTTTAGTTGAGTTTTCCATGTTTCCAACAGATAAAGGAGAAAGCGTAAGCCCGTACGTTAGCCGTATTATAAAAATGATAGATGAGTCAGGAATACCGTACAAACTAACCCCTATGGGAACTGTGTTTGAAACAGAAAAAATAGAAGACGCCCTTGAGATAATAAATAAAGCATACAAACTGTTAGAACCAGACTGTAACCGTGTTTACTCTGTCGTAAAGTTTGATATAAGGAAAGGAAAATCAGGAAGAATGCAACAGAAAATTAAATCTGTAGAAAAAAAATTAGGGAAGGAAGTAAATAAATGATACTGAAAAAGCTATATCTAAAAAATTTTCTCGCCCATGAAGAAACAGAAATTACATTTTCCCAGAATGGAATAACAGTCTTTATAGGGGAAAATGGAGCCGGTAAAAGTTCAATAATTGAAGGCATAACATTTGCTTTATTTGGAAAAAGTGATAAAGGAAACCAGTCAGAGCTTGTAAAGTGGGGAAAAAGTCAGGCCGTTGTTGAACTTGAGTTCCAGAAAGGTAAAGAGATTTTCAAAATTGAAAGAACAATAGAGATAAAAGGAAAAAGAGCAACATCCACAGGGATAGTTTACAAAAAGAAAGGAAACAGATTCATTCCGTATTTTCAAAAAAATATTTCAAAAGAAATCCCTAAACTAACAGGGATAACAAACAAGATTTTTAATTCTTCTATACTTGTAAAACAGGGTGATATAGAAGGTCTTTTGAGACTATCACCAAAAGAAAGAGGAAAGGTTTTTGAAGAAATTCTTGATATGACTGTGTATCAGCTTCTATCTGAAAAAGCAGGAGAAAAGAGAAGAGATTTAGAAAAAGAGTTCAATATTCTTTTAAATTCTATATCAGATGAAAAAGAGATAAATGAAAAGATAAGAAATTTTGAAGAAGAGATAGAAAAACTTTCTGATAAAAAGAAAACCTTAGAAGAAGAGATAAGTAAACTGAAAGAAGATTCATCAAGATTACAAACCGAGATAGAAGAACTTTTAAACCAGAAAAATAAAAATCAGCGTATAAAAGAGAAAATAGAAACCCTAAAAAATAATATTGAAAAGCGTAAAAAAGATATAGAAGAAAGAGAAGACCTTTTAATAAAAATAGAAGAAAAAGAAAAACAGCTAAAACCACTTGAAGAAAAAATATCTGCATTGAAAAGTTTGGAAGAAACATTAGAGAAGATAAATTTATTTGAAAAATTAACAGAAAAACTGTCTGCCTTAGAAGAAAAAGAAAAAGAAGCCCAGGAAAGGGAAAACTTTTTAAAGGAATATGAAACAATCTTTAACCAGTTCACACAAAAGGAAAAAAGGCTAAAAGAAGTCCAGGAAAAATTAAACAGACTTTCAAAACTATCTGGACAAAAAGACAGTTTAGAACAGGAGATAAAAGAGCTTGTCGAAGAAAGAAAAAAATCAAAGGAAGAGGCTATAAAAATAGCTGTTGAACTTCAAAATTACAAACAGATTTATAAGACACTTGAGCTAAACCCTGTGATAATAAATGAATTCATAAGAAACAATCAGGAATATATAGATTTCCTTGAAAAGAAAAAAGATGAAGTTTTAAAAAAACTGACAGAAGTAGAAACAGAGGGAAAACAGCTAAAAAAGGAGATAAACAACCTATCAAAGCTTGAAGGGACATGCCCAACATGTAAAAGACCGATTGAAGAACATACAAAAAAACAGCTTTTAGATGAATTTGAAAAGAGTCTTCAGGAAAAAAGAGAATCTTACAGAAAGCTAAAAGAAGAGTTATCTTCTGTTGAAGAAAAACTGAACGTAGAGAAAAAAATATCACCTCTTTTAGAACAGTTTAAGCATTTTTTTGAAAAACATTTAGAGGCAGATAAAAAAATAAACCAGTTAAAAAGTAAACTTTTTGTAATAGAGAAACAGTTAAAAGATATAGAAAGTATAAAAGAAGAAAAGGAATACATAGAGGAGTTTTTAAATAAAAACAGAGATATTTATGAAAGGTTTAAAGAGAGTAGAAGATTCCTTTCGAAAATAGATTTAAAAACTCTAAAAAAAGAGATAAAAAACATAAAAGAGAAATTAGAAAAACTTAAAGGGTATATAACTGAAAGAGATAAAGAAAAGCTAAAAGCTGAGATAGACGAACTGAGAAGGTTAGAAAAAAAGTATGTTGCGATTTTGGAGTTTGTAAAACAAAAGGAAACAGTTAAAAAAGACATAGAAAGGTATGAAAAAGAAATAAAGAGTTACAAAAAAGAGATAGATATCCTGAAAAAGGACATTTCAGATAAAGAATTTGATAAAGAAATCCGAATTTTAAAAGAGAAGCTTTTTAAAATCGAGAAAGATATGTCCGGGAAAAACAGGGATTTAATGGAGCTTAATAGTGAAATAGGAAAAATCCAGGGTGAACTTAAAGCTTTAAAGAAAGAATCTGAAAAAAACAAAAAAATAAAAGAGGATTTAGAGAAGATAAACAAAAAAATAGAAAAATACAGAACTGTAGAATACGCTTTAAGTAGCAAAGGTATACAGAAAGTTATTAGGGAAAACGCTCTTTACAGATTACCTAAAATTGTGAATGTTATATTTTCAGCTTTTGACTTTCCATTTCATCAAGTAAAATTTTCTGACAATTTCGATATATCATTACTTGCACCAACTATTGAAAAAAAAGATAGATATGTTAATATTAATTCCGTTAGCGGTGGACAAAGGGTTGCTTTAGGACTGGCACTCAGAATAGCTATTTCCAGATTTCTTTCAAATAAGGCAAGCTTCCTCATTTTGGATGAACCAACAATTCACCTTGATTTTCAAAGAAGAAGTGATTTAATCAATATTTTGATAGAATTGAAGGAAAAAAGCTTGATAAATCAGCTTATTATAGTAACCCATGATACAGAAATTGAAGATGCTGCTGACGGTATTTACTATGTTGAAGGAGGAAAAGTTAGACTAATTAACTGATTATTTCTAAAAATGCTTGATTTTCATGTATTTTTATTATAAATTAAAAGATAATAGCAAGGTATAAAGCCAAAAATAAGGGTATAAAAGGTATAAATTTACTTTTCCATAAAACCTTTCAAGGAGGGTCAAAGATGACAAAAGCTGAATTAGTAGCAAAAGTAGCGGCAGAAGCTGGTGTTACAAAAGCTGCTGCAGAAAGATGTGTAAATGCGTTCGTATCTGCTCTCTCAGATGCACTTGCTAAAGGAGAAAGAGTTGCTCTTCCAGGACTTGGAGTATTTAATGTAAAAGAAAGAAAAGCAAGAAAAGGTAGAAATCCAAGAACAGGTGAAGAAATAACTATCCCAGCAAGAAAAGTTGTTGTATTCCATGCCGCTAAAGCATTGAAAGAAAGAGTAAAATAAATAGAGAGTAAAGGGGATTTTTCCCCTTTTTTATCTGAAATGGGTGTTAGATTAGATAAATTTTTATCAAATTTTGGTTTAGGTTCAAGAAAAGAAGTAAGAAAACTCATCAAGCAGGAAAGAATTACAGTAAACGAAAATATAGAGAAAAACCCTTCAAGACATATAAATCCAGAAACAGATACAGTCAAGTTTGATAATGAACCTCTTACGTATAAAAAAGAGTTCTACTATATGTTTAACAAACCATCAGGTTATATAACAGCTAAAAAAGATGAATCCATGCCAACAGTAATGGAATTTTTTCAAGGATTACCTTTTTATTCAAAACTATTTCCTGTAGGAAGACTTGATATAGATACAGAAGGTCTTCTTATAATCACAACAGATGGACAGTTTGCCCATAGGTTATCCCATCCAAAGTGGAATGTGGAAAAGGAGTACTTTGCTATTGTTAAAGGTAATATTTCAGGAATAGACTTTTCAAAATTTGAAAAAGAAGGAATTTTCTTAAAAAAAGATAAATACAGAACAAAGCCTTTTAAAATAAAAGTAATTTCCATTTCAGAGGATAAATCAGAGATAAACATAACCATTAAAGAAGGTAAATACCACATAATCAAAAAAATTATGGAAGAACTAAAACATCCTGTGCTTTATCTAAAGAGGATAAGAATAGGGAACCTTTCTTTAGATGAGAATCTTGAGGCAGGAGAGTTTAGAGAACTTACAGAAAAAGAGATAGAAGGCCTGAAAGGCCTTGTAAATATGTAGTTTATTCAGAAAAAACCTTTGTCCTGTATCTAAAAATCTCTACAGGATATCTAAGCCAGCAATCCTGAGGCAAACCTGCTTTCAGACATAGATGGGACAGGAAAAGCTCTTTATCAGGTAAATCTTCCCATACATCAGGTAAAAAAGTTCCCTGATTTTGCCCAAATTTTAAAATAAGCCCATCCTCAAAAGGTTTTATTTTTTCAAGTAAATCTTTTGGGTTTTCATAATGTAAAGGTTCAGGAAATGATAGAACAGATAGCTTTACTTTTAAGTCAGGTAGCTCTTCTAAGGAAACAGGAACAAATCTTGGGTCTTGAGTCGCTGCTGCAATTGCATTTCTTATCACATCCTTATAAAGAGGCTGAACAGGTATAATTGAACCTATACATCCTCTAAGCTGACCTGTGTACCTGTTTTCAAGAGTTACAAAAGAAGCACCTTTTTTTGTCCAGTTTTCATAAGGAACATCCTTTAAATCAAGAATAATTCCCCTGTTTAAATAATCTTCAATACTCTTTCTCGCAAGAAAGACAAGGTCTTTTCCTTCACTTTCCTTTATCTCATCTAAAGAGTTTATTGTTTTTTCTTCTAACATTTTCCTCACCTCTATTATTTATAAAAGATATAGCTTGCATAACCTACAACAGCTGACCTGTCGCCAGATGTATCCCCTGAAGTTTTATAATCTAAAACTTTACTTTTCCATTCTTTTTTCTTTGCATACTCTATAACAGCTGCAAGACCAATCTTTCCACATGCTTCACATTTATTAAGGTAAGAGATATCTAAACGCTCCACAGCTATATGACAGTTTGTATCTATTTCCCTTGCCAGATTGTCAGGATAATAATGACTTAGGTCTGTACTTATAACAATAACAGTATCATCTCTCTCACCTTTGAAAAATCCTATAAGTTCTTCCACAATACGAAAATCAACCTGTCCGTAAACAATCGGAATTATAGAAAAATTCTTAAGAACAGACTGGAGAAACGGAACCTGAACTTCTAAAGAATGCTCTTTATGATGAGGAACAGTATTTAAAGTTATAGGAAGATTTCTTTTAAAAATAGAAACAGCTTCTTCAATCCTGCTCTTATTTACTGGAACTTTACCTAAAGGTGTTTCCCAGTAGTCATAATAACCAAAAGAAACTCCTTCAAATGGGACATAATGTGAAGGTCCCACAAGTAAAATATCGTAATGTTTGTCTTTTTCTAAATTCAAAAACTGTTTATAACTTACAGCTGCTGTTGGACCTGAGTATATATACCCTGCATGGGGAGAAACAACAGCTTCAGGTTTATAAGGATACAGAGGAGCATTATCTAAAAAGTAATCTATCATCTGTCTCAGTTCACCAGCATCACCTGGATAAAACATATTACTAACAGCTGGTTCTCTAACAGCTAACATCATTTAATCCTCCTTTGTTTTCAGTTTAATATAGTAAAAAATTTGACAATATCAATATCAAATTTTTAACGAAACCGTTAACAGTTAGGTAACATTAACCTCCTAAAATATGTGAAAAAAATTGGGAGGTTAGGATTATGAATAGAAAAATTTTACTATCGGCTATCCTTACGGGAAGTGCTTTGTTAGCTTCATGTGGTGGAGGTGGTGGTTCTGATTCAACATCTTTTGAAGGTACAGGAAACATACTCCCTTCGTCTTATACAACTATAACAGGACAGATATCAGATGGTACTTCTCCTCAATCTATAACAACTCAGGATTATCAGATTGGTAGTTATACACTCAGGTATATATCTGCAATGACTGTTGATAATGATAATTTTGTTGTTATTTCATCTGAAATAGATAATGATGGAAAATTCCAGTTAACGCTTCTTAAAGACAAAAACTATGTTCTTACACTTTTTGATACAAATGGACAACCTGTTGTTTCATCAATAGGAAAAAGTTTTGAAATAAAAGATAATGATTTTGTAACTATAAATCTTGTTGATTCTGACAATGATGGTACACCAGACACAATCAAAGTAAAACCTTCAAATGATAAAAGTATAATTGAAGTTGAAAAGCCAGATTTATCTGATAACGACGGGGACAATATACCTGATGTAATAAAAAGAATAGACAGAGATAAAAACGGCATTCCGGATATTGAGGAATTTATAGGAGATAAAGATAATGATGGAAAATGGGATTCCGCAGAAGATATGGATAATGACCATATTCCAGACATTATTCAAGACCATGATAAAGATGGAAAATTAGATGTTTTTGAAGATGAAGATAACGACGGAAAAAGAGACATTTTCAAATATCTCCACGGGAACAGGAAAAATCATGAAAATGAAGATAACACTGAAAACAGAAATGATAATCATGGTGGAAATAATCACAACCATGGTTTTATGAATGATAACGATTCTGACATGCCTGTTTTTGCAACAATTGGTGGTTCTATTAAAGAAGATAGTTATATATCTTCTGCATCTGTTTTAGAGAAATACATAGTTGCCTACATGGTTGATAATGATGTCCCCGTTCCAATAGTTGCGCCTGTAGATAACGACAACACTTTCCGTATAAAGCTTATCAGAGGAAAAAGCTATATTTTTGGAATTTTTGATACAACTGGAACACCTATAGCATTCACAGAAGGTAAAGAGTACAGAGTTCTTGGAAACAATGCTGTCACCATGATCATCACAGATTATGATAACGACGGACTAAAAGATGAAATCATTATAAATCCAGTAAACAAAGAAAGATTTATCCCTGAAAATTTAGATATATTAATGGATAGAGACCACAATTCCGTTCCTGATATGCTTGATAATGATATGGACATGGATGGAATGGAGGATTTCAGAAAGGCCTTTATGGACACGGACGGCAACGGAATCCCCGATGCTCGAGAAGATAAAGATAACGATGGAATACCAGATATAATAGAAAACAGAAAAGGCAGACATGGACAGGGTGGTTTTTGGAATGAAAACAGTTCAAATAATGGAGAAAATCACAACCAGAATAGAGATAACAAAGGAAATCAGCACGGGATGAATGATGCAGATAATGATTTTGGCGAAAATCATGGAAATATGAATAATCCTAACGATAATCATCAAGGACAAGATAATCACAATGGTGATCAGAGAGACGGCAACGGAAATAACCAACAGAACCATAATGGAAATCAGAATAATCAAAATAACCATCAAGGGAGAGAGGGTCAGGGAGAAAATAATCAGATGAATGGTGGTCAGGATGACCAGTATAGCAATCAGGGAAATACTGGAAACCATCAGAATGATAACTACAACCAGGGAAATGAAGAAAACCACAACCAGAATAATCAAATGAATAATAACCAGGGTGAAAACAAAGGGCAGAATAATCAAAGTAATAATGAAACTCATAACAATCAAAATCAAGGAGGAAACAGCCAGCATAATGGCCAACAAAACAACGGAAATCAGAACAATCAAATGAATAATGAAGAGAACAACAACCATGGAAACAACAGAGGAAATCAAGGGCAAAACAATTATGGTTCAGGTGAAAATCAAAGAGAGAATGACCAGAACCGTGGACAAAACAACCAGATGAATGGAAACCAAAACCAACATAGCAACGGAAATAATCAAAGAAGAAGATAAATTTCAGGAGGCTTTGCCCTCCTTCTTTTTTATTTCAATACTTTCGTTGGCCTGTTTTGAGGTTTTTGTGGTATAATATCGAATGTTTGAAATTTTCTAACGGGGTAAGTACTTGAATTTTAACGGTAAAACGGCGCTAATTACAGGTTCAACAAGGGGTAT
>CAYTOE010000004.1:0-30523 GCA_964439255.1 uncultured Aquificales bacterium | reverse complement strand
TTAAATTTTTTAATACCGTAAGACAGACCTAAAAACAGGTAGTAATATTCATCCCCATAAAGGGGATTTAAGTTAGCTCCTATAAACAGGAAAACAGGAATCAGCATTGAAAGTAAAAATTTTGTGCTAAAAGAGATAAAAAGTAAAGACAACTGAAAAAAAAGGTTAACAAAACTACCTGAAAGCCAGGCATCAAGGTAAGAGTTAAATATCATTGATACTCCTTCTCCTAAACCTAAAACCTCTTCCCTTGATTTTGAAAAATAGCTTTCCACAAAACCAAAACCGTATCCACCTATATAATCGCTTTTTTCAAGTAGTTTCATCGTTATTTTAAATGCTTTTCCCCTTTCTGTTTCTAACTTTTCCTGGAACATCTTCTCTGAAAAAATAGGTTCTTCTAAAGATGCGTTGTACATATATAAAAAAACACCAAACCCCACTAAAATTGATAAGATTTTAATAACACTTATTTTTTTTAGATTTTCTAAAGAACTTTTATAAATATCAACAAAAGCAGATATAGAAAGCTTTTTTCCTAAAATAAACATAGTTATGATTTTGTAAAACATAGAAAAAACCATTATTCCAAAAAGAGATATCCACACAGCCTTGTTTTTTGTCATTAAGGCAACAATTATAAGAAATATGTATGTTGAAAAAACAATATAAGGCCTTTTCCATATATTAAACTGAACCCTTAGAGCAAAAGAAGAAACAAGTATAAGTCCTATCGCTTCTGCAAGTCCTGAAGGTTCATAAAAAGTTCCTTCAAAATCCACAAATCCTTCCCTTATATGCATAATCGACGGTACAGGGTGTACAAAAAGAACAAACGCCACTATTCCATATACAACACCAATAGTCTCAAGAATATAAACTATCTGTCTAACAGTCAAAAATTGAAACATTTTTATTCCAACATAGAAAGAGGCGGGAAAAATGAGTATATACTTTATGATAAATTTCATCTCTCCGATTTTTTCATAAGAAGAAAGTTTACTTATAACAGACACAAGGATGCCAAAGGTTAAAAAGTACATGAGGATTTTTATATTTATAGTTTTGTATCTGGCATCATAAAGAAGGATTAATCCAAAAAGTAGAAGAATAAAAATCTGCCCTACCCTTGCATAAAAACCTACAGGAATTTTTACTACAGAAAGGGAAAGTAAAAAAAACAAAAGAAAATAAGCTATCTGCCAGAACCTTTGAAAGAACATTTCTCCCCCTGAAAAAGTATCCTCAGTACATTTTTAGCCTTTTCTATCTCTCCTCTTCTAATCCTGTTTATAAAAGCAAAAAGGAGACTTAAATACACAAAACCTAACTTTGATTTGTTTCTTTTTTTAGCGAAAAGAAGCCTGTTTCTCATTGCATAAAAGTCTGAAAATGCAGAAATTTTTTTATTTTCTTTATCTATTGTAGCTGATTCCTTATGATAAACGATACTATCTACGCAAATATCAGGTGTATAACCAAATTTTTTTCCTCTATAAGAGATATCAATCTCCTCAAAATAAATAAAGTAATCCTCATCTAAAAGACCAACTTCTTTTATAAATTTTTTACTTATAAAAAGAGATGCACCTACTGGATAATCTACTTTTAATCTTTTTATTTTCTCTTTTATTTTATAGGTAAATTTTTCATTGGCAAATATATGTGAACCTGCACCTACAAAATCGCTGAACCTTCCACCAACAGCCTGTATTGTATTTGGCCTGTCATAGTAAAGCAAGACAGAACCTAAAGGATACTTTTTTTCTTCTTTCTGTTTTGCACATCTTACAAGCTCTTTTAAAGCTTCTTTAGTTACAACTGTATCGTTGTTTAAAATCCATATATACTCAAAATCATTTCTCCCAAGTGCATATTTTATACCTAAGTTATTTCCACCTGCATAACCTAAGTTTTCTGTGGACTGGATAATAACAAGAGGTTCTTTTGATGTTATTTCAACCTCTCCAAGATCTGGCATGTTTTTTATAATACACTGGGTTTTTTCAAACCTCTTTCCATCAAGGCACTCTAAAGGAATTGGTTTTTTAACAGGTGGATACACTAAATTTCTAAGAGGATTTTCTTCTAAAAGCCATACATCTATTTCTCCATTTGCCCATTTCTTTATAATCTGAAAAGAACCATCAGAAGAGGCGTTATCTACAACAATAACCTGATAATTTGGGTAATCTATTCTAAAAACAGACTCCAGACACTCTATAGTATCTTGCCAACCATTATAATTAAGAATAACAATGTAAACTTTAGGGTTTTCCATTTTTTATCAATTCCTTATAGATATCATATAACTTTTTTGCATTTTTTTTAATATCAAAATTTTCTTCAACATGTTTTCTGGCCATTTCTCCCATCTTTAAATACTCTTCCTTTCCCATTCTGTAAAAAATTTCTATAAACTCAGACAAAGATTCAACATCCTTTTCCCCAGACAAAAAACCGGTTTCCCCATGTTTAACCTCATCAGGAATATCACAATGGTTTGTTGATATAACAGGCATACCTGTTGCTTGAGCATCTAAAAGAACAATAGGTGCTCCACCTTCACAGTCCATATCTTTTGAATAGCAGCTTGGATGTATGAAAACATCAAAATCCTTTAAAAAATTATAAATCTGTGTGTAATCTATCACATCTATAAAATGGACTTTTTCTTTTATACCAAATCCTTTTACAAGCCTTTCCACCTCTTTTTTCTTCTCTCCAACACCTACCAATGTAAGACTCATATCAGGACATCTTCTTAAAGCCCTTGCAAAGGCTTTTACAGTGTATATATGACCTTTCTTTTCCCTAAAGTTTGCTATCTGAACAAGCTTTAAAGAATTCTCTTTTTTATCTCTCATGTAAAAGGGGATATTTTCAACCTCTACACCAAGCCTATTAACAACGATTTTTTCTTCTGGACATCCATACTTTTTAAGTATTTTAGCTCCATGGGAACCCTCACAGATAAAAAGGTCTGCCTCTTCAAAAAGCTTTTTGTACCTCTCTTTCCATTTTTTTTCCCTGTAGGGAAGTTGCTCATAGTCTAATCCATAAAAAGAGATAACATGTTTTGCTTTTATTCTTTTTGCCAATTTTCTGTAATCCCATCCTGTATAAGCAAAGTGTGAATGGAGAATATCTATCTTTATATCTTTTAAAACTTTCTGAACATAAAAAGGATAAAAGCCAAGTACTGTATGAACAATCCTGTTAAAAATCCTTATTCCCATGGTTTTCTTTCCAAAAATATCAGCTTTTTTTAAAGGAAACTCAACAAACTTAAAATTCGGGTCGTAAAAATTAAATCTCAGATACTCTTTGGCAATAATAAAATTTTGAATGTCAGGTATATTCTTTATAAGTTTGTAAGCCCAGTTTTCTGTATAATCAAGGTACTGGTGGAAAGCCTGAACAACATTCATTTTTTCACCCATGTATTATCTCTTTTGATAGTTTTATAAAATCTCTGTTAAAAATGTAGTTTAGGGAAAAATAAATCAAGGTTCCTGTTATACCAAGTACAAAAATTTTTACAACAATTCCACTTAAAAAGAATTTGAAAAAAAGTATGAATATCCCTACAAAAGATGAGATAAGAAACGGATTTAGAATCTCTTTATGATACTCAATAAAGTTAGCCCCACACATTTTTCTAACAAGAAAGTACCAGTCAACAGTTATGAGAATAATATGAGATAAAGCTAAAGAGATAGAAACACCTAAAATGCCATAAAAACTTCCAAAGAATATCCACAGTGAAATATAAAAAACCATAACTATATTCCAGTAGAACTCTAAATCAGGTTTCCCCCTTGCAAGTATTAAAGAACCAACAGGATTTCCAATTGCCCGAAACATAAAATACACTGAAAGAAGCTGAAAAATAGTTGTATAAGGTAGCCACTTTTCTCCCAAAAGTATATATATAAGTTCAGGAGCTAAGACAACCATAACAGAGTAAATAAAAAAATTAACCGATGCCACATATTTTATTGTTTTTAGATATACGTTTTTTAGTTTCTGTACATCATTTTGGAATTTAGACATAACAGGAAATGAAACTCTTGTTATAACTGGGTTTATAAGATAGGCAGGTCTCATAACAACCTGCTTTATAACGCTGTATATACCAACAGTGTCTGTACCAAGGATTTTTCCTATTAAGATAACATCAAGCTGAGAACTAAAGTAGTTTGTAAGCCTTTCACCAAGCTGGAACATCCCAAATCTGATAAAAAACAGAATGTCTTTTATAGAAAAGTAGAATGAGGGTCTGTGAATCTTTAAACCGTAAAAAACAAGCAAAAAAACTTCTGAAAGAACCATCAGTACAAAAGAGTAAACAAGAGCATAAACCCCATATCCCCTGTATGCTAAAAAAACAGCAAATGCAAGACTTAAAAATTTTGATAAGACCTCAATTTTTGACAGTAAATCAAACCTTAATTCTTTCTCAAAAAGGGCTCTGAACTGAAATGAAAAACTCTGCAAAAAGACGGTTATCCCTATTATAGGAATAATCTTTTTTAGCTCTTCTTCTCCATAAAAATGGGAAAAAAACGGCGCTATAATGAGAATAATTATGAATAAAACAAAACCTACAAAAATATTAAACCAGTAAAGGCTACTTAACTGTTTTCTGTTTATATCCTGTTTATAAATAATAGCATTACTGACCCCTCCATCTGCAAATGTCTGGGTGAATCCTATTAGAACCATAGCAAGAGCCATGAGTCCAAAATCATCTGCAGAAAGGAATCTCGCCAAAACAGCTATTTTTAAAATCTGGGTTAAACTGCCGAATACTGTTGAAACCCCCGTCCATTTAACCCCTGAGATAGCCTTTTTTTTAATATTCAACATCTTTCCTTCATGGGTATATTTTTGAGTTTATTAAATGTTTTGCAAAAAATATACCTATATAATCACAGATAATATCAACCTCAGCAAAAGAAAGGTCATAAAACATTGGGAGTCTTACAAGTCTTTCACTTTCTTTTGTCGTGTAAATATCCTCTCCTACAAACTCACCAAACCTTCTGCCAGCCTCTGAACTGTGAAGAGGTATATAGTGGAATGTTGTTTGAATACCTCTATCCTTCATATATTTCATAAATCTGGAACGTTCTTCTTTGTTTTTCAGTTTTATATAAAAGATATGTCCGTTATGCTGGCAGTATTCTGGAACATTCGGCAGCTCTATAAGTTCCTTTTCCTGAAGATACTTTAGATTTTCGTAATACCTTTCCCATAATCTAACCCTTTTCTCTATTATCTTTTCAGCCTCTTCAAACTGTGCATAGAGGAAAGCTGTATTTAGCTCACTGGCAAGGAAGCTTGAACCTATATCAACCCATGTGTACCTGTCAACAAGCCCCCTTGAAAAAGCAAGTCTATTTGTACCTTTTTCATAAATAACTTCAGCTCTATAAATAAGGTCTTTATTATTCACTAAAAGAGCTCCTCCTTCCCCAGAATGGATATTTTTCGTTTCATGGAAGCTGAAACATCCTATATCTCCTATACTACCTAAAGGCTTACCTTTGTAATAGGAAAGAACTCCCTGAGCGGCGTCCTCAATAACGTAAAGATTATGTATCTCAGCAATTTCATTTATTATATCCATCTCGCATCCAACACCAGCGTAATGGACAGGGACTATAGCTTTTGTTTTTTCGGTTATAGCATCTTCTATTTTTGTCTCATCTATGTTCATAGTATCAGGTCTTATATCAACAAACTTTATTTTTGCCCCCCGCATGACAAATGGATTTGCTGTTGAGACAAAGGTAAAAGAGGGCATTATTACCTCATCTCCAGGTTTTATATCTACAAGAATTGAAGACATCTCAAGGGCATCTGTACAGGAAGTTGTTATTAAAGCCCTTTTTGTGGATGTTTTTTCTTCAATCCATCTACTACATTTTTCTGAAAAATCCCCTCCACCTGAAAATTTCAGTTTTTCAAAAACCTCCATAAGATAAATTTTTTCCTTTCCTGTTACTACAGGCTTGTTAAATGGTATCATCTTCCAACTCCTTTATAACTTTTTTCCAAACAAAGCTGCTGATGTTTTTATAGCAAGCTTTGGATTCAGAGGGTTTGCTATAAATGCCTTAAAGAGAAAAACCTTACCTTCATGAACTCTGCCAGCAGAAAGTAAAGCTTCTCCTATCCTCTGATAAAACTTACTGACTATCTTTCTATCTTTTCTTATAGCTGTATAATGCTTCCCAAGAAGTAACTTTAAAGCTTTTATAAGGGCTTCTGGATTTGAAGATATATTCCCCGGAACATCGTAGGCTGTTAGAAGGGGTTTTTTTATAAATTTGAATCTGTATTTTTTTGCAAGTCTCAGGAAAAGATCCCAGTCCTGAAGCCTTGGGAACCTTTCATCAAAATAACCAACATCTTCAAGGGCGGTCTTTCTAACAACAGCTGTTGGAGTCCCAACGAAATTTATATGTGTTAAAAGCTCTTTATATATATAACCTTCAGTTTTTTTTACTGAGGGAGGTGGAACAATAAACTCTTTATCCCCAACTTTCCTTATAAAGGCTGTGTAAACAACAGCTACATCCTCTTCTTCATTTTCAAATACCTTCATCTGTATTTCAAGTTTATCTGGATGCCATAAATCATCACTGTCCTGAAAAGCTATAAATTCTCCTTTTGCTATCCTGATGCCAACATTTCTTGCAGCCGCACCACCTAAGTTTCTTGGGTTTTTTACATAAATAATTCTTTCATCCCTGAACAACCCCACAATCTCCTCTGTATTGTCTGTGGATGCATCATCCACAATTATCAGCTCAAAATCATAAAAACTCTGGCTAAGCACACTGGATATGGCTCTATCTAAATACTTAGCCCTATTAAACGTTGGTAGTATTACGCTTACTTTTGGTTTACTCATAATATTTACCCCAATGAACCATTAAGTATCTTTTCTTTTACATCATTAACAACAACACCCACATTTTTTAGCTGGAGCTCAGAAAGTTTCCTATCAAGCTCAAAAAGAACTGTTTTTTTAGTTTTCTCCATTCTCAGAACGACTATGGATATATCAGAGTTTTCCATCAGCATAAAAACCTCTGGGACAGAAAAAACGGGTGGTGCGTTAACAATAATGTATTTGAACTCTCTTTTTAACTCCCTTAAAACATCTTTTAAAACATCAGAAGAGAGCACTAATTTTTCTGAGAATAAAACATTCTCTTTTTCTATTGTTCCGGCTGTAATAACATAAAGATTTTCATGACTTGGTACTTTTTTTATAGAGTTCTTTATAAGAGCTTTGTATATTTTTTCCTTTTCTACATGTATTACTTTTTCCCTTGAAAAATGCCTTACAGCCTTTTGAACAGAAAGCTCTATCTTTCTTAAAATTCTGTCTATATCAGGTTCATTTGTTGCATAAAGGGTATCCCTTATATCTTCTATAACAGCTTTTTCTATCTCCTCAAGGGTTTCTCCTGTAAAGCTTTTGAATCTTTTTGTTATTACAGTTGATAGTATCCCTTTTAACTCACTGATAAGAAAAGAACCTTTAGAAGCCCTCTCTTCTTTCTCTAAAACAGACTTTACAGCAGAAATAATATCCCTTTCAAGAACGTTTTTTTCTATTCTTCTCTCAATATCTTTATCAAAATCCCTGTTTAAAATGTCAAATATACCTGTCTCATTAGAAAGTTTAAAAAATCTGTGTATTTTAGGATTTCTAAAATTCAGGTCAACAATTACAATCTTCTCATCAACAGCTAACTCTAAAGCTATACCTAAATTTGAGCTAACAGTTGCTTTCCCTTCTTCATTTTCTGTTGATGTAACTGTTATTATCTGAGCTCTCTTATTTTTTCTAAATAGAAGCTGGAGATTTGCCCTTATAATTCTGAATATCTTAAGAACTTTTGTATCCTTTGCTTTTGTTAAATCAACAGCTTCACTGATTTCTTTTCTTTTTAAATGAGGTATTACGCCAACTATTGGAAAAGATATTAACCTTTCAACATCGCTTATGTACGCAAGCCTGTCTTCAAAAAGGTCTTTTACATAACCATAGGCTGTTCCAAATAAAAGACCTACAAGGGCTCCAAGAATCAGAACAAAATTTCTTTTTGGTTTTACAGGAGCTTTAGGCAAAGATGCACCATCTATAACTCTTATGCCTGATAAAGCTGATATCTCTGCAAGAGAAGCTTCTAACTTTTTCTGGACTAAAAATGAGTATATCTTTTCATTTATTGTGTAATTTCTTTTAATCCTTATATACTCTTTTTCTTTCTCTGGTAGGCCTTTTAAGAATCTCTCGTATTTACTTATAACAGCCCTTGTTCCTGATAATCTTCCCTCTATCTCCTTTTTTAGATTAAATATTGACCTTTGTATTCCTGTTTTTACCCTTTTAAGCTCTGCATTTATTTTCTGGACTTCCGGATAGTACTCTGTGTAATCCACTAAGAGAGCCTTTTTCTTTGTTAATAGTTTGTTGTACTCCTCAACAAGGGAAACAAGGACAGGGTCTTTTATTCCATAAAGATTAACCGTTTTATCCTCTTCTTCTAAAATCTGTCTATAAACATTATCCAAAATCCTCTTTTCTATCTGAAGCTTTGCATAGCTTTTATCAAACTCACTTAACTTTTGAATTGTTGTTTTTGCCTCACTTGATATATCTATTATCTTGTTTAACTTTTTAAATCTCTCTAAAGAGATTTCTGAGTTTTTCAGATTTTCAGTAATGATTTTTAGTTGTGAATTAATAAATTTAAGTTTCTGTTTTATTTCTTCCGTTCTACCTTTAGCGGATTCTTCCATATAAACAAGAATGAGATTATCCACAAAATCTTTAGCCCTCTGTGGTATGTTGTCCCTGTATGTAATCTCAAGAACAGTTGAGTATTTTGAAGTTCTATTTACATCTAAATTGTGAAGAGCAGAATCTATAAGAGCTTCTTTATCAACTAATCTGAACCAGAATTTATCAGAAAACTCTCTTTTCTTTAAAATCAGTAAAGTTCCATAAATAACATCTATTTTTTCACCATAAGAAGCCTTTTTTTCAATGTAAACCCCTTTTTTGTTTAAAATCCTGTCTAAAAATCCCCTTTCTGTCCTGAGAATAAAACTGTTTTTAGAAACAGGTTCAATTTCAAAACTCAATGAATATATCTTAGGGTCTTTTACATTTAAAATCTGTACCTCAAAAGGTGAATTTTTATAGATTTCAATCTTTTTCAGGAACCTTTTTTCAAAATAACGTACATTCTCATTTAACCTATCTACTGTTTTTCCAACTATCTTCCTTGACTGGATTTTATCTATCTCAGTATCAATATTTATCTTCTTTTCAGGTGTTATGGTTATCTGCTCTGTTTTTGATGTATGACCAGAAGCTATCTCTATTTTTGCCTCAGAAACGTATATTTTTTCCGAAAAATACAGGTAAAAAACTGTAAAAAGAACAGAAAGTATCAGGAAAAATATAAAAGCTCCTCTGTGGGAAAATACAGGCTTTATAAAATCTCTTATTTCATTTTCATTTGTTTTTTTATAACTTTTCATAACTCTCCCCCTTACTGGCTTAAATACTTAATATCAACAAAAGAGCTTAATATTCCTCCAATCAAATTAAGCAAAGGTAAAGCACCATTTATAGCCAAATTCATACGTTTTATTCTTGTTGGTGGAACATAAACGATATCCTCAGGTTGAAGATAAAGATTGGAAGAGGAAAGGCTTTTTATATCTGCTAAAGAAACTTTAAAAATAACAGGGTTTTTTAAACCTCCTTTAATTACGTATATTTCCTTTTCCCCGTAATCTGTTATATCACCTGATTTTGATAAAACCTCTATCAGTGAAATCCTATCATCTGATATATGTATAACCCCTGGATGCTTAACCTCACCTAAAACATACACCCTTTTATTTACAACCTCTATGTATATATTTGGATTTTTTACATATCTGGCGTATTTTTGTTTCAGTTTTTCCTGCAGCTGGTTTTTTGTAAGTCCTGAGACATAAACTTTACCTACCAGAGGTAAAATCAAAAATCCATCCTTCGAAACAAGAATCCCCCTTTCCTGCCTGTAATTTTTATCTGCGTTTTCTGTACTTAGTTCAGGATGTCTGAAAAAGAGAATAGATATCCTATCTCCAGGCTGTATTTTATACTCATAAGATACAACTTTTTTGTTGTATGCTTTTATTACTTCAGGTTCTGTGGTTTTCAGATGGCTTTTAGGAGTACAACCAACGTACAATAAAGCAAATACAGTAATAATAACTTTTTTAATCATGATTTTATCTCCCCCGCAGGTTTTAAAACCTGTTGTTTTTCTTCTCTTTTGATTAATAAGTAAGCAAAAAATTTGCCAATTTTGAAAGAAACCAACATTCTGTAAAAAACGGAGTATATGGAAACAAAGGAAAGTATATAAAGAACAAGTAAATTGGCATTTTCTCTTATTTCAAACACTAAAAAGTCCAATACAAAAAGAACAAAAAGTATAGACAAAGCTGCAGAAGAATTTGCTTTAACAGGGTCATTTATATGCTTTTTAAAAACTCTCAGATAGAGAAGGGTATGAAGATGGAGCTTATCTGCCTGCATAGCATTTTTTCCCTGCTTCTTTCTTCTGACAATAGAGAATAAAACTTCCCAGATTGGATATATGAAAAGAGCCACAGGAAACCATGGAGAAAGAGATGTTCCATTTGAAATAAGAACAGAAATTTCAGAAAGAGCAAAGCCTAAAAGATAAGAACCTCCATCTCCAAGGAATATTTTGCCAGTGGTGATATTTATTAGGAAAAAACCAAGTGTTGCAAAGAAAAATAAACCTGATAAAACAGATAAAGAGTCATTCTGACCATGTACAGACAGAAAAAAGAAAAGAAAACCTAAAAGTGAAATACCTGAAGCAAGCCCATTAAGTCCATCTATAATATTAATGGCATTTATAACACCTATTACACCAAAAACGGTTATAACAAAAGCGATAGGAAAATAAAGTTCAAAATAGTAAACATCAAAAACAACACCGTTTAAAACGAGAATCACATATATTACAGGAATAGATAACAATGTTAATCTAAAGACAGGAGGAATATTCTGTGTGTAATCCTCAAAAAGACCAACAATAAGAATAAAAAGAGCAGATAAAACAAAAGACAGTACAGTTTTATCATTATAAAAGTACAGAATAGAGACTAAAAAAACGGCCAAAAATATACCTAAACCACCTAAACGGGGGATTGAATCTGTATGAATCGCATGTTCTTTTGTTTTTCTATCAATAAAAATCCTATTTTTTAGAAATTTCTCTTTAATAAACGCAACAAATGAAACAGAAAGTAAAAATGTCAGAATAAACTTAATATAAACGTTGTTGTAAATATATTTAACATCCTTGAGAAAATAAACAGAAATATACAGGAGTATAGATAAACTCAAAAACCATATTAGCTTCCTGTTTTTATCTGTTTTTAGAAGTTCTGTGGACATGACAAATCAACCTTCTTACGTATTTGTATTAATTTTTTTGCAAAAAGGATTCCATATATATAAGTGATTCATTTGTAATGAAAAATTTTTTTACATACAGGTTGAAAATGTAAAAATGTATAACAGAGAAAAAAATGTTAGAAATCTTTACAAAAGAGATTTACAAACATAAATATGATTTTTATATTTATCTATAATTCAGTAAAATTAAAAAGGAGTGGGTTATGGAAAGTATTGAGAGAAAAGAAAACTTAAAAAGCTATCTTGAAAAAGAAGGTTTAATCTTCCCAAAAGAACCTATAAAAGAGTTTTATTCACAGATTTTTAAATTATCTGGATTTGGTATAGGAGGAATAATAAATATATCAGGAAAGAAAGCAGGTGTTGTAGGTGCTCAGATAATAAAAAGATTTATTGAAAATAAGGATGAACTTAGAAATCCAAAAAAACTATTTGAACATATTAAAGAGTTTTTGGAAGATACCAATATATGCAAGATAAACGAGTTTGAGGCAAAAGAAAATGAAATAACCTTTTCAGTGTCAAACTCCATTTTTGCTGAAGCTGTAAACAACAGTAAAAAGCCGGTTTGCATACCTTTAAGCGGTGCTATAAGTGGTTTTTTAGAAGAAATAACCGGGAAAAAATGGGAATGTAAAGAAGAAAAATGCTCCTCACAGGGAGAAGATAAATGTCTGTTTCATGCTTATGTGAAAAAATCTCCGTTTGGATAATATAATTTATTCTATGGGAAATATACATAAGTTTCTTTTGGTTTTTTTTATCTGGATATCTGTTTATAGCATTGTTGATTATTTTCTTCCTTTAATAGGTATAAAAGACAGGATATTTTACACTCTTTATGGTGGATATGATATATCACTGAAAATATTAGTATCCCTTTTAGTCCAATCGTTAATCATATCCTTTTATTTTTACAAATTATCAAAAGAGAACTATTTTTTTTCCTTTTTAAGAGCCTTTTTTATATCAGGATTTTTATTTGTTTTTATATACATACTTTTAACCGGAATATACCTGAGGTTATAACATGTCAACAAAAATAGTTCTGACAGGAAAACCAGGAATAGGAAAAACAACTGTAGTTAAAAAAGTAGCAGAAAAACTAAAAGAAAATGCCATCGGTTTCTGGACAGAAGAGTTTAGGGATGAAAAAACCGGTAGAAGATTGGGATTCAAAATTATAACAACAGAAGGGAAAGAAGCTATTCTTGCAAGCAAACTGTTTTTTTATGCAAAAAACAGGGTCGGTTCTTATGGTGTTGATGTACATTCTTTTGAAGAAACTGTTCTACCTGTATTAGAAAGGGGATTAAAAGAAGATAAAATTTTAATAATTGATGAAATAGGAAAAATGGAGCTTTTCTCAAAAAAGTTTGCAGCTTTAATAAAAAAATTATTTGAAGATAAAAATAAAACCATACTGGCAACAGTTCCTGTAAAAAATGTAGATCCACTAATTAAATGGATAAAAACAAAACCTGATGTTATTCTGATAAATGTGGATTACACAAATAGAAATTTTTTGCCAGAGGAGATATACAATCTCCTTTCAAAATAACAAATTACACATTTAACATAAAATTTGTTAAAATATTTGCTTCAAAAAATTAACGGAGGAAAAGAATGGCTGTTTGTCAGATATGTGGTAAAAAAACCGCCCACGGAAATAGAGTAGCCCACTCTGCTACAACTACAAAAAGGGTATGGAAACCTAACTTACAGAGAGTTAAAGCTGTTCTTCCAGATGGTTCTGTAAAAAAAATATATGTATGCGCAAAATGCCTTAAAGCAGGTAAGGTAAAAAAAGCTGTAAGATAAACTCTTTTTTTCAAGTATCTCCTGCTAAGACTTGACTTTTACAAAAAAAAAGTATATTTAGTATGCTCATTTTAGGAGGAGGTTTTAGTTATGGATATAAAAAAGATAAAGGAAGACCTGTTAAAAAAGAGGCAGGAGATACTTGACTCCCTTGCTAATAACAACAGTGAAGAGTTAAACGAAAAATCTGGTGTTGAAGATGCTGCTGATATTGTTACATCTGAACTAAGTAGGGAAACCGTTTACAAACTATCTCAGGTGGACAGGGAGACATTATTTCTTATCGATATAGCATTGAGAAAAATAGAAAGTGGGACTTATGGTGTTTGTGAAGAGTGTGGTGCTCCTATTGGTGAAAAGAGATTAGAAGCTATTCCATGGGTCAGGTTATGTATTGAATGTAGCCAGAATGAAGAAACAATAAAAAGCTTTGCGAACAGAAATGAAGATATCTCCTACTACAACATAATTCCAACAACGACATTTGATGAAGAAGAGGAAAACAAAAAACTACCGGAGTAAAAATAAGTTTTGAAAAACTTTCAGAAATTTCTCTTTATATCTTTAGTTGTTATCTTTTTAGACCTGCTTACAAAAAGTATTGCTGCGAAGCTGCTTTTTAATCATGATATAACTTTGATACCAGGTTTTTTTGATTTAACCCTTGTGTGGAACAAAGGGGCAGCTTTTGGGGTATTGGGACAGGCACCTGAGTTTGTAAGAAAACTTGTTCTGATCTTTGCTTCAGGAATAGCTGTAATTGTGGCTATTATTTACAGTTATAAAAAAAGAGACCAGCTACATCAAATCCAGCTTTATGCTCTTGCACTTATAACAGGGGGCGCTATAGGAAACCTTTATGATAGAATTTTTTTAGGTGCTGTTAGAGATTTTATTGATATACATATAAAAAACTACCACTGGCCGGCATTCAATATAGCTGACTCATCTATAACAATCGGGATAACACTGTTTGTCTTCTACGAAATTTTTTTCAAATCAAGATTCTCAAAATCTCATTAAAACACCACAATTTCACAAATATTGCATAACAAAAGGTATATACTATTTATTAGAATGATATAATTTCTCAATTCGTTAAGGGAGGTAAATTTTTCAAAATGATAGGTTTTTTAGCTAAAAAAATATTCGGAACAAAAAATGAAAGGGAAATAAAAAAGTTAAGAAGTTATGTTGAAAAGATAAACCAGCTCGAAAAAGAGTTTGATGAACTGTCAAACAAAGAACTCAGAGAAAGAAGTCTTGCTTTAAAAGAAAAAGTTCAATCAGATGAAAAACTCAGTGAAAGTATAACCAAAGGTGAAATGGTTGATATACTCCCTGAAGCTTTTGCATTAGCGAGAGAAGCAGCAAAGAGAACCCTCGGTTTAAGACCATTTGATGTTCAGCTTATAGGTGCAATGGCTCTCCACAAAGGAAATGTTGCAGAGATGAAAACAGGTGAAGGAAAAACCCTTGTTGCATCCATAGCTATATACCTGAATGCCCTTACCGGAAAAGGTGTTCATCTTGTAACGGTAAATGACTATCTTGCAAAAAGAGATGCCGTATGGATGGGAGCTATATATAAATTTCTTGGACTTGATGTTGGAGTTATAAACACAAACCAGCAATCTTTCCTTGTTAAATGGGTGGATGAGGAAAAGTTCAATGAAGCTATAGAAAATGATATGAGAGTATGGCCTAAAGGGTTTTTTGAAGAGCTGCTACCTTCAGAGAAATACAATATAGAAGCAAGAAAAAACTTCTTTACAGAAGCGGTTGAAGCAGATAGAAGACAGGCCTATGAAGCAGATATAACTTACGGAACCAACAATGAGTTTGGATTTGACTATTTGAGGGATAATATGGTCTTTTCAAAGGAACAGATAGTACAGGTAAAAGGCCATCACTTTGCAATCGTTGACGAAGTTGACTCCATACTTATAGATGAGGCAAGAACACCCCTTATCATATCAGGCCCTTCAGATGAAGATGTTTCTATATACTACACAGCTGATGCATTTGTAAAAACACTTATAAAAGATGAAGATTATGAAATAGATGAAAAAAACAAAACAGCTGTGCTCACAGACAAAGGTGTTGAAAAAGCAGAAAAATATTTCAATGTAGAGAATCTGTACGACCCAAGAAATATAGATATCCTACATGCCATAACCCAGTCTTTAAGGGCTAATGCCCTGTTCCACAGGGATGTGGATTACGTTGTAAAAGATGGAGAGGTTATCATTGTTGATGAGTTTACTGGACGTTTAATGCCAGGTAGAAGATGGTCAGATGGTTTACACCAGGCTATAGAAGCAAAAGAAGGTGTAAAAATAGAGGCTGAGAACCAGACACTGGCATCTATCACATACCAGAACTACTTCAGGATGTACGATAAGCTTGCTGGAATGACAGGTACAGCTGAGACGGAGGCTGAAGAATTCAAAGAGATTTATGGACTTGATGTTCTTGTAATACCAACAAATAAACCTGTAATAAGGAAAGACTACCCAGACCTTGTTTATAAAACCAAAAAAGAAAAGTATGAAGCAGCCATAAATGAAATAATAGAGCTTCATAAACAGGGAAGACCTGTTCTTGTTGGAACAGCATCAATTGAAACATCTGAGCATTTATCAGGTCTTCTTAAGAAAAAAGGAATAAAACACCATGTTTTAAACGCAAAAAATCATGAAAAAGAAGCGGAAATCATCGCACAGGCAGGTAGAATAGGTGCCGTTACAATAGCAACAAACATGGCTGGTAGGGGAACAGATATACTTCTTGGTGGAAACCCTGAATTTTTAGCAAAAGAGATACTCAGAAAAAAAGGGAAAACACCGGAAAACGCCTCAGAAGAAGAGTACAAAGAAGCCTTAAAAGAAGCTCAAAAAATAACAGCCGAGGAGAAAAAGAAAGTTATTGAGCTTGGTGGACTTGCCGTTATAGGAACAGAAAGACATGAATCAAGAAGAATTGATAACCAGTTGAGGGGTAGAGCAGGAAGACAGGGAGACCCAGGTTCTTCAAGATTCTACCTATCCCTTGAGGACGACCTTTTAAGACTTTTTGGCGGAGATAAACTTAAAGCCTTAATGGAAAGAATGAAAATTCCAGACGGTGAACCTATAGAAAGTGGAATGGTTACAAAAGCTATAGAAAACGCACAGAAAAGAGTAGAAGCCCAGAACTTCCAGATAAGAAAAAGACTACTTGAATTTGACGATGTAATGAACAAACAGAGACAGGTTATATATGCCTTAAGAAGGGATATTTTAGAAGGAGCTAACCTGAAAGAAGAGGTTCAGAAATGGATTGAAGATGTTGCAATTTCTTTTATAGATAGATATGCACCTGCTGAAGAGTATCAGGAAAAGTGGGACTTAGAGGAGCTTAAAAAATCCTTTAAAGAATGGCTTGGAATAGATGTTGAGATAGATAAAGAAAAGGAATGGGATAGAAAAGAGTTAGAAGAGCATATCCTAAAGCAGATTTTTGATGCTTATCAGAAAAAAGAGGATAGAACAGGCTCCTCTGTAATGAGGGAATTTGAAAGATACATTATTCTTCAGGTTTTAGACCAGCTATGGAAAGAGCACCTACATATTTTAGATAGATTGAGAGAAAGTGTATATCTAAGGGGTTATGCACAGAGAGACCCTCTCGTTGAGTATAAGAAAGAAGCATTCAACATGTTTGAAGATATGATGTTTAGAATAAAACATAACTCTTCAGAGTATCTATTTAAGGTTGAAATTTTCTCAGAACAGCAGGTTCAGGAAGAGCAAGAAAGACTTGAAAAAGAAGCAGAAAAAAGATTAGAAAATGCCTCAACAAACCTTGATGAAGAGAAAAAAACTAAAAAGAAAAGAAAAGCCATTAAGTACAAAAACAGGATTGAAAGAAGAAAAAGGAAAAAATAATGTCTAAAGATACACTGTTCTCCTCCTCTTTTAAAGCCGGGAGGAGAACATACCTGTTTGAGGTAAAAAAATCTTCTAATGGTTTCTACATACTAATCTCAGAAATGCAAAATATAAAAGGCAAAGAAAGGAAAGACAGGCTTATTATATTTCAAGAACATACTGAAGAATTTTTAAAACATCTTGAAAAATCTATTGAAGAGCTAAAAAAGGTAAACATATACTTCCACGATTAAGAATGTTCTTCAAGCCATTTATAAACTAAATATGACATAACAGAAACACCTACAGGAAGAACATCTTCATCTATATCAAAAAGTGGACTGTGGAGTGGTGCTGTTATACCTTTTTCTTCATTTCTTATCCCAAGCCTTATAAACGTTCCCGGAACTTTAAGAAGGTACTCTGAGAAATCTTCTCCACCCATACTGGGGTTTTCAAGCTCTACTACATTTTCATCTCCCAAAATGTCCCTCATCATTCCAAGGGCAAACTTCGTTGTTTTTTCATCATTTATAACAGGTGGAGTCCCATGCCTGTACTCAAACTCATAAGCAGCTCCGTATGCAAGGGTTACACCCCATATCGTATGTTCCATCCATTTTGGTATCTGGTCTCTGAGTTCAAGACTTAATGTTCTTACAGTGCCTCCCATTTCTATCTCGTCAGGAATAATATTATCAGCATAACCTCCTTTAATCCTTCCTATAGTGAGTACAGCAGGATGAAGAGGGTCTACCTTTCTACTGACTATATGGTGAAGAGAGTTTATCACCTGTGCACTAACTAACACAGGGTCAACTCCAAGGTGTGGTCTTGAAGCATGGGAACCTTTACCTTTTATCTTTATATGAAAAAGGTCTGAAGATGCCATAAAGTGACCAGGTTTTGTACCTACTTTTCCTGCAGGAAGCTCGGGAAACATGTGGATTCCAAAAATGACAGATACATCTGGATTTTCTAAAACTCCTGCTTCAACAAGTTTTTTTGCCCCATCACAATCCTGTCTTTCCTCACATGGTTGAAATATAAGCTTTACATTTCCTTGAAGATGCTCCTTTAAAGAAACAAGAACTTTTGCAGCTCCAAGAAGTATCGTTGTATGGGCATCATGACCACAGGAATGCATAACTTTTGGTATTTTTGATGCGTAAGGTTTTCCTGTTTTTTCTTCCATAGGTAGAGCATCCATATCTGCCCTTAAAGCTGCTGTTATATTATGTTTTCCCTTTATGATACCAACAACAGCTGTAGTTCCACCAAAATTCTCTATAACTTCATCAACACCAAACTCCCTTAACTTATCAGCAACAAATTTTGCTGTTTTACTTTCTTTTCCGGAAAGCTCCGGATACATATGTATATGTCTTCTCCATTTTATAAGCTCATCTTTTATCTCTTCAGAGAGTTTTTTTATTTCTTCCTTTGCATTTATATGAACAGACATGAACCACTCCTTATAAAGTTTTTTTCAATTATACAACCAATATTTCACAGCTTAAATGATAAAATATCATAATCACAGAAGGAAAAAAGAGAGGAAGATGCCCTTATATATAAAAATCGCAATACGGTATCTATTTTCATTAAAATCAAAAATCCTATCATTTATGACTGTTATTTCAATAACAGGCATTACAGTAGGTGTTGCAGCTCTTTTAATAACCCTTGCTGTAATGAGTGGATTTTTATGGGGAATAAAGAACAAACTTTTGGAAACAACACCACAGATAGTTATTTTTAAAATAAATGGAAAATTTACAGATTATGAAAAATTTGGAAATGTTTATCTTTCTGATATAAAAGAAATAATTGATTGGGAACCGTTTGTTTACTCGCAGGCACTTGCATCAAAAGGAAAAACGGTACAGGCAATAACGGTAAGAGGTTTCTTGCCTGAAAAAGATAAAAATATAATGGGAATAAACAAAAAGATAATATCCGGTAAATACGACTTAAAAGGCGAAAATAAAGTCATTATAGGTAAAGATTTAGCTCTTGCACTTGAAGTGTCTGTTGGAGATTCTTTTAACCTCATGTCCCCATTTGGAAGAAAAACACCACTTGGATTTCTCCCAAAAATAAAAAAGGTCTATGTAACAGGTATTGTTGATTTTGGTATGTATGAATACGATTCAACATTTGTTGGAATGAACCTGAAATCTGCACAGAAATTTTTTGATTTAGGAAACGGGATAACAGGAATACAGATAAAGGTAAAAGACCCTTTTAAAGTCAATGCTGTTAAAAAAGAGATACAGAAGTACGTATCCTATCCTTATATTGTCAGGACATGGATGGATATGAACAAAAGTCTATTTCAGGCTCTTGAACTTGAAAAATTTGCCATGTTCCTTGTTCTTGCACTTATAGTGCTTGTAGCTTCTTTTAATGTATCAAGTTTACTTATGACAAAAGCAAGAGAAAAAAGAAAAGATATAGCTATACTAAAAACAATAGGTGCTGATAACAGCTTTATTTTAAAGGTTTTTTTGTGGCAGGGACTTGTGATAGGTTTAATTGGAACATTTCTTGGTCTAACAATAGGCTTGTCTGCAATATACATTGGAGATACATACCATCTTGTTAAACTGAATCCAGAAGTATATATGATTGAATATCTTCCCCTTAAAATTTCTCCTTTCGATGTGATCTCTGTTTTTTTCGCTTCAATGTTTATATGCTTTATATCTTCTATTATCCCTGCTTATATGTCATCAAAAGAGATACCTGCAGAAGTTTTAAGATACGAATAATGGTGAGAAAATGATTTCAATAAAAGCTGAAAATCTGAGAAAAGTTTATCTTTTAGATGAAGAAAAAATAGAAGCCCTGAAAGGGGTTTCTTTTGAAATAAAAAAAGGAGAAATGGTGGCTCTTATGGGGCCATCTGGCTCTGGTAAAAGTACATTACTACATATACTTGGTGGTATAGATAAACCTACAGATGGAAAGGTTTTTATAGAAAAAAAGGAAATTTTTTCTCTTGATGAAAAAAGATTAGCCTACTTCAGGAATGAAAACATAGGATTTGTTTTTCAATTCCACTATTTACTACCAGAATTTACAGTCCTTGAAAATGTTATGTTACCTTTACAAATTTATAGTAAAGGTGGGGCGGAGGAGAAAGCAAAAGAGATTTTAAGGCTACTTGGTTTATCACACAGATTAAGACATAAACCAACACAGATATCAGGAGGAGAACAACAAAGGGTAGCAATAGCAAGAGCCGTTGTTAACAATCCGTCTGTTGTTTTAGCTGATGAGCCGACAGGAAATCTTGATTCAAAAAATGCCCAAAAAGTAATGGAGATTTTTAGAAAAATGAATCAGGAAAAAAAGGTGAGTATTGTCATTGCTACCCACGATAGAGAAATTGCAGAATATTGCAGTAAAATTTTATACCTGAAAGATGGTATTATACAGGATATAATTGTAAAGGCTTGAAAAAAATAAACAACGGATATATTTAAAGGCAAAAACAAAACAAGGAGTTTCCGATATGTTTGAGAAGTTCACTGAAAGGGCAAGAAAAGTAATACTTAATGCGAGAGAGAAAGCATTAGAACATAAAAATAACTATTTAGGAAGTGAACATCTTCTTCTATCTTTACTTGAGGAAGAGGATATTCCTGTTTTAGTCTTATCAAGATTTGGTCTTACAGTGGATAAAGTTAAAAGAACCCTTATTTCCCAGATGGTTCATGGCTCCCATACAGGGGAGGTATTATTTGCCCCTGATGCAAAAAGAGTTCTTGAGTTTGCAGTTGAAGAGGCGAGGATTCTACACCATCAGTTTGTAGGACCGGAACATTTACTTATAGGTATAGTAAGAGAAAAAACCGGTTTAGGTGGAAGAATACTAAGGGGATTTGGTATAGATGAGTATTCTATAAGAAGAGAAATCCTCCAGATACTTGGGGAAATTCCACCTCAAGAACAGGTTAAACAGGTACCTACACCAAACATAGATAGATTCAGTAGAGATTTAACAGCACTTGCAAGGGAAGGGAAGCTTGACCCTGTAATAGGAAGAGAAAAAGAGATAGATAGGGTTATACAGATACTTGCAAGAAGAAGGAAAAACAACCCTGTTCTTATAGGTGAACCTGGTGTCGGTAAAACATCAATTGTTGAAGGATTGGCTCAGAGGATAGCTAATGGAAAAGTTCCAGAGCCTCTTCAATCAAAAAGAATCGTTGCCCTTGACCTTGCGGCTCTTGTTGCAGGTACAAAGTACAGGGGTCAGTTTGAAGAAAGATTAAAAAATATACTGAAAGAACTTGAAAAAGCTCCATACATAATTCTGTTTATAGATGAGCTTCATACACTTGTTGGAGCAGGAGCTGCAGAAGGCTCAATAGATGCTTCAAACATGCTTAAACCAGCATTGGCAAGAGGAGAAATTCAGGTAATAGGTGCTACAACTATAGATGAATACAGAAAATACATTGAGAAAGATGGTGCACTTGAAAGAAGATTTCAGCCTGTTCTTGTTGAACCTCCAACACCTGAAGATGCTGTACAGATATTAAAAGGGTTGAAGAAAAAGTTTGAAGAGTTTCATGAGGTTGAATACACAGATGAAGCAATAGAAAAGGCTGTTGAATACTCTGTTAAATATATAACAGATAGACAGCTTCCAGATAAAGCTATTGACCTTATAGATGAAGCAGGAGCATGGGTAAGAATCAAAGAGCTTGAACTGCCACCAGAACTTAGAGAAGTTGAAGAGAGAATAAAACAGATAGAGGAAGAAAAGGCACAGGCTGCAAAAGATCAGGACTATGAAAAAGCTGCAGCTTTAAGAGATGAAGAGTTAAAACTGAGGGCAAAGTTTGAAACACTAAAAGCAGAGTGGAAAGAAAAGAAAAAAGAGAAAAAACCAAAGGTTACAGCCGAAGATATAGCTATGGTTGTTGCAAAATGGACAGGAATTCCTGTTGCAAGACTAACAGAGTCCCAGGCTGAAAAACTCCTTCATATAGAAGAAGAACTCCACAAAAGGGTTGTGGATCAAGAAGAAGCTATTAAAGCTATATCCAAAGCTATAAGAAGAAACAGTGTTGGATTAAAAGGAACCCACAGACCTATAGGTGTATTTATGTTCCTTGGACCAACAGGTGTTGGTAAAACAGAAACAGCTAAAGCTCTTGCAGAGTACCTATTTGGAACAGAAGAAGCCTTAATAAGATTTGATATGTCAGAATTTATGGAAAAACATACAGTATCAAGATTAGTTGGTGCACCTCCAGGATATGTGGGATATGAAGAAGGAGGACAGTTAACAGAGGCAGTTAGAAGAAGACCTTACTCTGTAATACTTTTTGATGAAATAGAAAAAGCACATCCAGATGTGTTCAATATATTCCTACAGATATTTGATGATGGAAGATTGACAGATTCTTTTGGGAGAGTTGTTGATTTTAGCAATACAATCATCATTATGACATCAAACCTTGGAGCAAGGTTAATACTTGAAAGTGGAAGAATGGGATTTGAGCAAAAATCCACAATGCTTGAGTATGAAGAAATGAAAAAGAATGTTCTGCAACAGGTTAGAAAACATTTCAGCCCAGAGTTTCTAAACAGACTTGATGAGGTAATAGTCTTTAAGCCATTGGACAAGGATGTTATAAAAGGTATAATTGATATTCAGCTTAAGGAAATCAATAAAAGGTTAAAAGAATGGGGTATAACTGTAAAACTGTCCAAGAAGTTTGTGGATTATCTGATAGAGAAAGAATTCAGGCCAGAATTTGGAGCAAGAAGCATAAAAAGAGCTTTACAATCACTTGTGGAAGACCTTCTTGCAGAGGAAATACTGAAAGGAAAACTTCCAGAAGGTTCAATAGCAGAAGTAGTTATGAAGAAAGATGGCTCAGTTGGATTAAAAATAACAAAACCAAAGAAAAAAGAAGAAAAAACAGAAGTGGCAACAACTTAAACATATATGGAGGGCTTTTAGCCCTCCTGTTTTTTCTTTTTATTCCCTTTGTATCTTCAGCTGAAGAAAATATTACAGATCAGTTAAAAGCAGGTTCAATTCAGGAAGAAGTACAAAAAGTCTATAAACTCCACAAAATAGAAATAAAAGGTCTACAGTTTGTTGACCCTGAAATAATAAAACCTCTTATACCCTTTGGAAAAGGTGGCATAGTTACAAGGGATAAGGTCGCACAGACGTTAAGAGAGCTATACAAACTTGGATACTTCAGAGATATTGAAGCTTATACAAGATATACAGAAAACGGAATAGACTTAATCTTTGTTTTTAAAGAGCTTCCAGTTGTCCAGAAAGTTGAGTTTGAAGGTAACCATGAGATATCAGATGAAGATTTACTCCAGGCGATAGGAATTCAAACCCAGCAAAGGATGGAAAGTGGAGGTGTTCTTCCTATCACAAGTATAGGACCAGAACTTGCAGAAAAACTTTCATCTATAAAAAAAGGTCTTGGAAGGGTTTTCTCAATTGATGAAATAAAGAAGATGGAAAAAATTATCCAGAAAGTTTATGAAAAAGAAGGCTTTTACAATGTAAAAACATCCTTTTATTTTAAAGGTAATACCCTCGTTTTCAAAATAGAGGAAGGTCAGAGGGCTTTTATAAGAAAGATTGAAATAGAAGGAAATAAACTTATTCCGGACGATGAAATACTCGATGTAATGGAAACAAAGCAAAGAAATGTATGGAAATTAAGGTTCAAACCAAGACTCGAAAAGGATATTCTGTATGAAGACATTGAAAAAATAAGAGACCTATACTACTCAAAAGGTTTTTTTGATGTTGATATTTCTGAACCTGTTATTCAGTTAAAAAACGGTGAAGAGTACTACATAAAGATAAGAATAAAAGAAGGAAACAGATACAAACTTTCTGGAATAACATTTAAAAATAACAAATATTACACAGATGAAGAACTTATAAGAAAGTTTAAGGATGAGATAAAAATAGGGGATTATTACAACGGAGAGGTCATAAAAAGAATAAAACATGAAATCCTTGATAAATACTCAGAACTTGGATTTGTTTTTGTTTCCGTTCCTGTAAACAGGATTTTAAACAGAAAAGAAAAAACAGTTCAGGTTGTTTTTGATATACAGCCTGGGGAAATATTTTATGTTGATAAAATAGATATCTCAGGAAACTATGAGTCAAGAGACTACGTTATTAGAAGGGAATTAAGATTTGCCCCTGGTGACCTTCTCCAGAGGAAAGAGATTTCCCGTTCTCAGGCAAGGCTTTACAGACTTGGCTTTTTCAATTCTGTAAATTTTGACCCAAAAATCAAAAATGAAAATGAGATGGATATAGATGTAAAGGTTTCCGAGAGGTTTACAGGACAGATTTCTTTTGGTGCAGGATACAGTCAGCTAACAGGATTCTCACTTTTTGCATCAATAAAGAAAGGAAACTTCATGGGTACAGGAGACACAGCTGGTATATCCTTCAGTATCGGTTCAGATTACAGAAACAACTCTATTTCTTATCTCCACAGATGGGCTTTTTACAAACCTGTTGACCTTGGATTTAACCTTTTTGACAGATATGTTGACTATACAACATTTGTTTCAGAGAAAAAAGGATTTTCTCCAACCCTTTCCTATGAAATATCTGAATACTGGAGAACAGGATTAGGCTTTTCTATTGAAAGCGGAAAATACAAAGATATAGATAATGATGCACCTATAAGAATAAAAAATCAGGAAGGTTCTTATTCATTATTTTCCATTTATCTAAACTTTAACAGGAACAGTGTTGATAACCCGATACTCTCAACGAAAGGCTCAGATTTTAACATAGGATTCAAAGTTGGTTTTGGTAATAGAGGATTTTATAAAACCTATATCAGCTATGCATTTTTCCTACCTGATAAATGGTTTTATACAGACTGGGTATTCTCATTCAAAGGAAGATACGGCGTTGTAAAAGGAACTGGAAGTAAAATTCCATTAGATGAACTTTTCTTTGTTGGTGGTGATTTTTCTGTAAGAGGCTTCGACTATGGAATGGGAGGACCTTATGACAGGGGAAAACTTGAGCCTTTAGGTTCAAAACAGCAGCTTGTTTTTAATTTTCAGCTATCCCACCCTATAGCTGAGAAGTTTTTATGGGGATATGGTTTTGTTGATGTTGGAAGAGGTTTTAATGGTGGAAATCCATTTAAAAAGATGTTTTACTCAACAGGATTAGGACTTAAAATTGTAACACCTATGGCACCTATTGATATATACTACGGTAAAGTACTGAATGCACCCGCTGGTGTAAGTGATTCAAGATTTGGATTTGTTTTAGGAACATTCTTTTAGGAGGGGATAAGTTGAGAAAGTTTAACATTGCATTTTTACTTTCAGTTGTTTTTTTAGTTTATTCTTTTGGAGAAGAGGTAAATTTTGCTGTTGTTGATGTGTCAAAGGTTATGACCGAATCAAACCTTGGTAAAAAACTAAAAAAGGAGATTGAAGACAAAATCCAGTATTACAAAAGCAAAATAGATGAGCTTCAAAAAAAATACGAAGAAATCGACAAGCAGCTTCAAAGCCCTGTTTTAAGTGAAGAAGGGAAGAAAAAGAAAGAAGAGGAAAAGACAAAAATTGAAGATAAGCTAAGAACAATTCAGATGCAGGCAGCTGAAGAGCTAAACAAAATGAAAATCAATGCTGAAAAGAAACTAACTGAAAAAATAAAAGAGGTTGTTAAGAAGTACGCAGAAAAACACAACATAGATATAGTTCTTGTTAAAAGTCCGTTAAGTGGGGTTGTTTATGCAAGCGAAAAAATAGATATAACACAGGATATTTTAAAAGCCTTAAATAAAGCTACAAAGGAACAAAAATGAAACTTTCAGAAATAGCAAAACTTGTAAATGGTAAGGTCATAACAGACAAAGATATTGATATAAAGGGTGTAGCTACTCCTGAGTCTGCGACAGAAGAGGATATAATTTTTATAACTGGAAAAAAGTACATAGATGATGCTAAAAAGTCAAAAGCAGGAGCTTTGATAGTAAAAGAAAAGGTAGATATAGATAAACCACAGATAATAGTAAAATCTCCAGAAAGGGCAATATACACAATACTCAACAACATTTATAAAGAGGAAAACAAAGGAAAATACATATCAAAAACAGCAATAATAGGAAAAAATGTAAAAATAGGTGAAGATGTTTATATTGGAGATTATGTTGTAATAGAGGACAACGTTGAAATCGGAAAAAACACAAAAATATACCCTTTCACATTTATAGGAAAAAATACCAAAATTGGTGAGGATGTTGTTATACATCCCAGGGTAACAATCTACAAAGATACAGAAATAGGTAGTAGAGTTATTCTACATTCAGGTGTTGTTATAGCAGGAGATGGATTTGGATATTATCAGGAAGATGGAAAACATATAAAAATAAATCATATAGGAAAAGTAATTATTGAAGATGATGTTGAAATAGGAGCAAATACAACAATAGATAGAGCTATGATAGATAAAACAGTAATAAAAGAAGGAACTAAAATAGACAATCTTGTAATGGTTGGGCATAACTGTAAAATAGGGAAAAATACAATACTTGTTTCACAGGTTGGAATAGCTGGAAGCTGTAATATTGGAAACAATGTTATACTTGCAGGTCAGGTAGGAGTTGCTGACCATATAAATATTTCTGATGGTGTTATAGTAACAGCAAAATCAGGTGTTGGAAAAAATTTAGAAAAACCGGGTGTTTATGGGGCAAACATCCCTGCTGTTGAATGGTCAAAATGGAAAAAAATTCTTATTTATCTTTATAAACTTCCAGAATTAGTCAAAAAACTAAAATAAAAATGGAGGTTTGATGGAATACAGGAATCTTGGTAAATCAGGCTTAAAGGTATCTGTTATATGTATTGGTGCCATGACTTTTACAGAAAAAGGGTGGCGTTCTGCAGGAACAATGTCTTTTGATGAGATAAAAAAGGTTGTGGATTATGCCATAGATAACGGTGTTAATTTTTTTGATACAGCTGATATATACGGTTTTGGTGAAAGTGAAGAACTTCTTGGAAAAGCACTTGGAGATAAAAAGAATAATGTCATTATAGCAACAAAAGTAAGGGGTGCCATGTCTGATGACCCTAATGACAGAGGTTTGTCAAGACATCATATAATTAAATCTATCGATGCCTCATTAAAGAGACTTGGAAGAGATTATATAGACCTGTATCAGGTTCATTGGTGGGACAATCACACACCTATAGAAGAAACACTTGAAGCATTAAATGACCTTGTTAGAGAAGGGAAAGTCAGATACATAGGAATATCTGATTTTTCAGGATGGCAGATAGCAAAGTCTGTTGTTCTTCAGGAAAGCAAAAACTGGGCAAGATTTGTATCTGCTCAGATGTATTACTCTCTCCTTGGTAGAGACATTGAGTTTGAAGTAGTTCCAGCCTGTAAGGATTTAGGTTTAGGTATTCTTCCATGGAGTCCCCTTGCTGGAGGATTTTTATCAGGAAAATACTCAAAAGAGAATCCTCCCCCTCCAGACAGTAGATATGCCAGAATGGAAAGACCTTTTCTAAGATTTGATTTTGAAAAAGGATATTTTTTAATAGATGAGCTGAGAAAATTGGCTGAAAAGTACAACGCAACAATATCCCAGGTTGCTTTAAACTGGTTAAAATCTAAACCTTTTGTAAGCTCAATTATTGTTGGTGTCAGAAACCTGAACCAGCTAAAAGACAACCTTGGATGTGTAAACTGGGATTTATCAGAAGAGGATATTGAATATTTAGATGAAATAACAGCTCCTGAAAGGCCTTATCCCCAGTGGTTTTTAGATATGTTTGCAGATTTATGAATGGCACTCTCCCCCTGGGGTAACTGTCCCCAAAAAACTCAGGGGGTTAGATAAAACTATCCTCCCACTTATAAAACTCCTCTGAAAAATACTTTATTCTTTTCTTTTTAAATTCCCTTGTTGAGTAAAGTATTTTATAGTCATATATACCAACTTCTTTTGATATATCTTTTACAAGATTTTCAAGTTCTTCTTTTGTCTGAGCATGAATCATAGCAAAAACGTTGTACTGCCATTTTTCATTTGTCGTCCTTTTATAACAATGGGAAACAGCTTTATATGAAGCTAATCTGTAGCCAATATCCTCAACCTTTTCTTCAGGAACTTTCCATACTGTCATTCCATTAGCTTTAAAACCTGCCTTTCTGTGAAAAAGTATTGCTGCAAATCTCCTCATTATTTTTGATTTTTTATAAAGCTGAAGTTTTTCTAACAGCTTATCCTCAGGAATTCCAATTTTTTCAGCATACTCTTTAAAAGGTCTGATAGTGAGAGGTAAATCTTCCTGTGTTATCTTTATTATTTCTTTATCTTCATCTGTTAACTGGTACTTTTCTCTGTTTTTTTCCTCTTTTTTAATATTTTCTTTCTCTTTAATATCTTTAAAGTTAAGCTTTACACCTATTTTGAACAGTTTTTCTGTTTTTAAAATAGCATATTCATCAACATCTGTTTTTTCTGCTAACAAATCAATAGTATTTCTTAAACCTAATCTGCTATCAGGGGGAACAGCTATAGTAAACCAGAGATTAAACTCATCTGTTCTTTCATAGTTATGGCTTACTCCAGGATGTGAGTTTATAAGTTCTGCTGTTTTTTCTATATCCTTTGTTTTAAAAGCTACAAGTGAACTGTCATATCCTAAAGATTTTGTGTCATAAATAGGTGAAACCTGTCTTATTATTTTTTCATCTTTAAGCTTTTTTACTATGTTTATAACATCTATTTCATCTATTCCTATTTTTTTTCCAATCTCTTTGAAAGGCCTTTCTGTTATGGGTATACCTTCCTGAACTAAACTAAGGAGCTCTTTCTCTATCTCTTTTAACCCTTCCATATCATCTCCTTATTAATTTTTATACCCGTTTCCTTCATGAAGATTTATCTCTTCAAGGAAGTTTTCAAACCAGTTTATATCTTTCCTGAGTTTAACCACCTCCCCTATTAAAAATATTGCAGGAGAATAAACTACTGTTTTTCCTTCAGCTACATCTTTTAGCGTTGAAACAACAGATTTCTGTTCTTTTGTTGTGCCTTTTTCTATAAAAATAACCGGTTCATCTGGATTTCTCCCAGCTTTAATAAGGTTTTGGGCTATTTTTTCCCTATTGGCCACCCCCATAAGAAAAATAAGTGTATCTATACCTACAAGAGCCTCCCAGTTTATATCAGGAAAAGTTCCTTTATGTCCGTGGCCTGTTACAACAGCAAAAGAAGAAGCCACACCTCTATGGGTAACAGGTACACCAGCATAAGCAGGTACAGAGATAGCAGAAGTTATACCTGGAACTATTTCAAAGGGTATATTTTTTTCTGAAAGGAACTTTGCCTCTTCTCCTCCTCTTCCAAATACAAAAGGGTCTCCTCCTTTTAATCTTACAACAATATCATTTGTTCTTGCGTAATCGTACAGAAGAAAATTTATCTTATCCTGCTCAAGTATATGTTTACCATCCTCTTTCCCAACATAAATAAGCTCACATGAAGGCTTTGCAAGAAACAGAATCTCCGGATTTACAAGTCTGTCATAAAGAATAACATCCGCTTTTTGAAGAAGTCTGTATGCTTTTACTGTTAATAAATCCGGGTCTCCTGGACCTGCCCCAACAAGATAAACTTTTCCCATTTTAACACTCCAGGGTTTTGTTTTATAAATTTGGTCTTGTAGGTTGTTTCAATCATTGACCTGAATTAAGAAACATAATTTGCATAAATTATGTTTAGATTAGTATAAAGCCTCGAGGGAAAAAATGTACATGGTTTTTTTCTGCACAGATATTGGTAAAAGAAACAGTCAGCAGGACTGTTTGTATGTAGATGGTGATGTTATTTTTTCAGAGCATTTCTGTGATAGAAAAAGTATTGAGAAAGAAAGAGCACTTTTTGCTGTTTGTGATGGAATGGGAGGCCTTTCAGAAGGAGAGAAAATAAGTATATTCGTTGGGAAGAAGCTTTCTAAAATGAATATCCCCTTCTCAGAAGATGGCATCTATGAAGCTTTAAGAAAAATACAGAAAGAAACAGAAATTGATTTTTATATGTCTGGAACAACAATAGCAGGTGTTTATATGAATGGTAGAAAAAGTATTATTTTTAATGCAGGGGACAGCAGAGTTTATAAAATAATAGAAGATGGCATTATCTACCTCTCCCATGACCACAGCTATGTTCAG
>CAYTOE010000003.1:0-31764 GCA_964439255.1 uncultured Aquificales bacterium | reverse complement strand
TGTAAGACGGGCCTCGGTGTAGCGCATCGCCGCCGGTGGATCTCCGTCAATAGAACCGAAGTTTCCCTGTCCCTGGATAAGAGGATATCTAAGGGTAAAGTCCTGAGCCATTCTAACAAGGGCATCGTAAACAGATGTATCACCGTGAGGATGATACTTACCAAGGACTTCACCCACCACCCTTGCACTTTTTTTATACGGTTTATTTGGATACAGACCAAGTTCATTCATTGCATAAAGAATTCTTCTCTGAACAGGCTTCAGTCCGTCTCTCACGTCGGGAATAGCCCTCCCGACTATAACAGACATAGCATAATCTAAATAGGCAGATTTTACCTCTTCTTCTATAGGCTGTTTGATAATCTCTGACATGCACTTACCCCTTGTTTTAAAATTTAAAAAAACTATTTTAACACAGGTTAAAGGTATTTAATATAGGTAAAATATAGTAAAATCAAGCACTTAAAGAGATGAAACCTAAAATAGTTATCAGTAGCTGTCTTACAGGAGAGAGTGTTAGATATGATAACAGACCTGTAAACTGCCCTTTTGTAGAAAATCTTTCAAAGTATGTAGATTTTGTCCCTGTATGTCCTGAAGTCTCTATAGGTTTACCTGTACCAAGAGACCCGATAATAGTTGTAAGAGGAAAAGGAAGAATAAAAGTTGTAAATCCAAAAACAGGAGAGGATTTAACAAATAGACTTTTAGATTTTTCAAAATCTTTTTTGTCTCACTTAAAAGGTATAGATGGCTTCCTTCTGAAAAGTAAATCTCCAAGCTGTGGTGTGTCAGGTACAAAAACATACAGAAATGAGAATGGTACAGGTTTTCTGTACAGAGGTAGAGGTTTGTTTGCAAAGGCTGTTATTGAAACATTTCCCTATCTCCCTGTTGAAGATGAACTCCGTTTAAAAAACTGGGACAAAAAATTTTTCTTCCTTTTGAGGGTTTTTCTTTCGTCTCATCTGAAAAACGTAAAAACAAAAGAGGAGCTTTGTATATTTCATAGCAGATATTCAAAGATTTTAGGACTGATAAACACAGCAGGTTTAAGAAAACTTGAAATTGCTTTAAGTACAGGTGAAATAGAAAAATATAGGGAAGAATTTTTTAAGCTTTTAAAAAGACCTTCATCTAAAAATGTATTAAAAAAATTAAATAGATTTGAAAAAAGGAAGTATAGCTCTTTAAAAGAAGCCTTTTTTTCAACAAAAGTATTTGGAACTTTAATTCCAAAAGAACTTTTATAAAACTTTATAAATATATCTCTTAATGATATGATTTAGAAAAAAACGGAGGTACAGGTTGAGAGTAGTTTTTTGGGGGACACCGGATTTTGCTGCAGAGAGTTTAAAAGCTTTGATAAACTCAAAACATGAGGTTATCGCTGTTGTTACACAGCCTGATAAACCAAAGGGAAGAGGAAAAAAGCTTACACCACCGCCGGTAAAAGTTTTAGCAATTGAGCATAATATACCGGTTTTACAACCTGAAAAGGTAAAAAACAACAAGGAATTTTTTGAAGAACTGAAAAAACTAAACCCTGACATATTTGTTGTTGTTGCCTATGGAAAAATACTCCCTAAAGAGATAATAGAACTTCCAAAGTACAAAACAATAAATGTTCATGCATCTTTATTACCAGAGTTTAGAGGTGCAGCACCTATTCACAGGGCAATAATGGAAGGTAAGAAAAGAACAGGTGTATGCATAATGGAAATAACAGAGGAGCTTGATGCAGGCGATATTTATGAGTGTAAAGAAACTGATATAACAGAAAAAGACGATATAGTGTCTCTCCACGATAGATTAGCCAAGTTAGGAGCTGAACTTCTTGTGGATGTTTTGGATAAAATAGAAGAAGGTCAGATAAATAAAAAGCCTCAAGAACATGAGAAAGCTACTTATGCAAAGCCTATAAAAAAAGAAGAAGGAAAGATAAACTGGGATAAACCAGCTGTTGAGATTTTTAACCAGATAAGAGCTTTAAAAGTATGGCCTAAAGCTTTTACAACATTCAGAGATAAAGAGATAAAAATTTTGGATGCAGAAGTTTTAGATGAAACAAGTACAAATACCCCTGGAGAAATCGTTGATATACACAAAAATAAAGGTTTTGTTGTTCAAACAGGAAAAGGTAGATTACTTATAAAAAAGGTTCAATTTCCAAACTCAAAACCTATATCCGCCTCAGATGCCGTAAGGGGCTATCATATAGAAATTGGAGAAAAATTGAATTAAATCAATGTTTTTTCTATTCAAAAATTTAAACTGATTTTTAGGAAGGTGATTTTTATGAAAAAGTATCTTTTTATTTTTATTATGATGTCTCTACTTTTTAATATTGATGTATCTTTTAGTAAAATGGGATTTGGTAAAAGCACCGGTTTCAGAAGCTACAAATCTTATAAGTTTTATAAAAAACAGAAAACTCTTCAGCAGAAAAGCTACAAGCAGAAGTCAGCTTATAGAAATCTTTCAACAAATAGAAAGACACCTTTTTTTAACAATCCTGTTTTCAGATGGCTAATAGGAGGAATGATTTTTGGTGCTATCATATCATTCCTCTTTGGATACGGTTTTCATATAGGTGCTCCCGGTCTTTTGGAAATACTTTTAATTGCGGGAATAATCTACTTTTTCTTTAAAAAATTCAAAACTTCCTATCAGCCTATGCCAGAAACAACAGCAGGTGTTCCTGTTCCTGAAGAAGAAAAAAGAGAAGAAATACCTGTGACTGAGGAATTTTTAAAAAATTTTGTAAAAGATATGTTTATTAAACTCCAGAAAGAATGGTCAAAAGGTGATCTCTCACCTGTAAGAAACTACTTTACAGACAGGCTGTACAGTCATCTTGAGATGGAACTCATTGAGCTAATGGAAAAGAAGCAAAGAAACATCATAGAAGATATAAATGTTAAAAATGTTGATATTATCCACAGGGAAAAGGAAGACTCCCATGATGTTGCCATAGCTGAAATTGAGGCAGATATGATTGATTATGTAGTTGATGAATTTGGAAACGTTATAAAGGGAAACAAAAATAAACCTGTAAAGGTGAAGGAGTATTGGGTTTTAGTGGGAACTGGTTTAAACTGGAAGTTAGATGATATAAAGGAAGTAGAGGAGTAAATGAGCAGAGAAGAAAATAGATTTATCGTATGGGGAAGAAACCCTATTATAGAGGCTCTGAGAGCTGGGAAAAGTATTGAAAAGATACTCGTTGCCCATGATTCCCATGCTCCTAAAGAACTTTTAAAACTTGCAGAAAAGAAAAAGATAAAAGTTCAAAGGGTTCCAAGAAAAAAGGTTGAAGAATTAGCTGGTACTAAAAAAACCCAAGGTGTTGTTGCCCTTTTAAGTCCTGTTCAGTACTGGAATGAAAATGAACTGATTGAAAAGATAATATCTGAAGAAGGAATTATACTGATTTTAGACCATATAACAGACCCCCAAAATGTTGGGAATATGATTAGAACAGCAGAGGTTTTAGGAGTCCATGGAATTGTCATACCAAGAGAGAGAAGCTCACCTATAAATGAAGTTGTTGTGAAAGCTTCAACAGGTGCTGTTTTCCATATCCCTATATCAAAAGTTGGAAGTTTAAGACAGTTTTTGGAAAGATTTAAGAAAAAAGGTGGCTGGGTTGTTTCTGTAGAAAAGGGAGGAAAACCTATTCAGAAATTATCTTTCCCATTTCCCCTTGCTGTTGTTTTAGGTTCAGAGGGAAAAGGGGTATCAAAATCTGTTTTAGAAACCTCTGATTTAATAGCCACTATTCCAATGAGAGGAAAAGTTACATCTTTAAATGTTTCATCAGCTACAGCTATAGCCCTCTGGGAGGTTGTAAAACAGCGTTATGAATTATGATTTTTGTCAGAAAAAAACTTTAATTTTTTTATGAATTGAGATATGCTAATAAGTTAGATATAACTTACTGGAAAACAGGAATAAATAGGAGGTTTTAAAATGGCTGATGAAAAAATGAGCAGACGTGATTTCCTCCTGTTTGCAATGGGAGGATGGGCTGCGGTTGGTGCTGCTGGTGTCCTTTATGCTATGTACAAAACCTGGGAACCTTTGCCTGAGGTAAGGGCAGCTGGAACTGTAACTTTTGACCTTTCTAAAGTTAAACCAGGTCAGATTAAAGTGGTTAACTGGAGAGGTAAGCCTGTATTTGTTCTCAGAAGAACACCTGATATGGGAAAATGTGAAGGTCGCTCTATCAAGGACGAGTACACAGTTGTAGTAGGTATCTGTACCCACCTTGGATGTATCCCTAACTGGGAAGCAGAAAAGAAAATCTGGCATTGTCCTTGCCACGGTGGTGAGTATGACGCTTGCGGAAAAAATATATTCGGTCCTCCACCAAGACCACTTGACATTCCACCATTTAAAATTGAAGGGACAAAGATTGTTTTAGGTGAAGCAGGTCCCGAATATGAAAAAATGATGAAAGGTTAGGAGGATAAAGATGGAGAAAAAAGGTGGTTTTATGAACTGGCTTGATGAAAGACTTGCCATAAGAGAATTATGGAAGGTAATGATGTCTGAATATTACCTTCCTAAGAATATAAATTTCTTATGGAGTTTTGGTGTTCTTACAATACTTGTTTTTGTAATTCTTGTTATATCAGGTATTTTCCTCCTTATGTATTACAAACCAGATGCCCATCTTGCATTTGATAGTGTTAACAAAACAATAATGATGGATGTTGCTTATGGTTGGGTTTTTAGACACACGCATGCTGTAGCTGCATCTATAATGTTCTTAGTCCTTTATGTTCACATGGCACGTGGAATCTACTATGGTTCATTTAAAGCTCCAAGAGAAGTTTTATGGATTACAGGTTTTATTCTCTTTGTTTTAATGGCTGCTACAGCTTTTACAGGTTATCTCCTTCCATGGGGACAGATGTCATACTGGGCTGCTCAAACAATCACAACACTATTTGAAAAAATACCATTTATCGGACCAGACCTTGTTATATGGATTAGAGGTAACTACATAGTTGAAGATGCTACATTAACAAGATTCTTCGCTCTCCACGTAACATTGCTCCCAGCTTTAATTCTTGTATTTACAGCTGTTCATATGTATGCTGTTAGAATCGTTGGTTCTAATAATGAAGATGGTACAAAATTAACAAAAGAAGAAAAGAAAAAATCAGGTATTCCTTTCTGGCCTGTATTTATGGCTAAAGAGTACTTTGTAATGTCTGTATTCTTAACATTCTTCTTCTATCTTGTTTTCTTTAATTACGATTTTGCTATGGACCCTGTTAACTTCCAGCCAGCAGATTACCTACAGACACCTCCACATATTTATCCTGAATGGTACTTCCTTGCTTACTATGAAGTTTTAAGAGGTTTCTTCTTCAGTCAGAACTTAGGTCTTATAGCGTTTGTTGCTTCAATGTTCATCGCATTATTCTTACCATGGCTTGATACATCTCCAATTGTAAGTGGAAAACACAGAAGCTTTTTCTATAAATTTATGTGGTGGTTATTTGTTGCAGACTTTATCTTTTTAACGGTGCTTGGAAAACTTCCTCCAACAGGTCTTTATGCTTGGCTTGGATTTGTAGGTGCAATTGTATTCTTCCTATTTTTCCTCTCATTACCAATAATCTCTGCCATTGAGAGAAGAAAGGTGGCAAGTGGAGGTAAGCAATAATGAAGGAATTAAAAATACTTTTAGTACTGGTAGTTATAGTTTTAGTTACATATTGGGGAATTGAACCTTTAGCTCACTCTATAATGCATGCAGAAGTTGAAAAAGCTATAGAAGAGCACCATTTACCAGACTTTAAATTTTCTGACCTGAAAAACCCTTCTACAACTCAGGGAAATGTTGAACAGGGTAAGCAGCTTGTAAAAACAATGTGTACTTCATGTCACGGACTTAAAGCTGAAGGAATTAAACCTCCTATGGATGCAAAAGCTGCTGCAATGTCTTTTGGGGTTGTTCCTCCTGATTTGTCCAATATTGGTGCTTTGTTAGATACAAAATACCTGATAAACTTCCTTGTTGACCCTCCAAAAGCTTCAGGAAATCCTAAGTTTGCCATGCCTCCTTTAGGTCTTAATGAGCAGCAAGCGGCAGACATTACAGCTTATCTAAAATCGATTGCTAAAAAAGATTTAACTCCAAAAGAAAAAACAGTTGAAGCCTGTGGAAGATGCCACAGCATTAAATATCAAAAGATTTATGCTGAAACACCAGCACAGAACCTCAAAAAATACTTAGGTAAAGTTCCACCAGATTTATCTGTTATCTATAGAGCTAAAGGTGAAGAGTATTTAAATGCATTCATAAACAACCCAGGTATAGTTCTTCCAGGAACAAGAATGCCAAGAGTTGGTTTAGATCAGGAATCTCAGGAAGAGATTGTTGCCTATCTTGAGGAAATAGCTGATCCACATAAAGAACAAAGGTCAAAAGTGGGATTGATTGTACTTGCATACATGCTTGTTATGGTTGGTCTCACTTATGCGTGGAAGAAAAAAATCTGGAAAAATATCCATTAATATCTTTCAAGGGAGCTAAAGGCTCCCTTCCTTTAATTTTTCTGACTGCTAAAAAACTATCTTCACGGTTGATAAAAAAATTTACATAGATTATTTTTATCTTAATAAACCATAGAGAGGAAAAGATGGAACAGGATATAGATAAGCTTCTAAAACTTCAGGAGATAGACCTTGAGATAGATAAACTTGAAAAGCTTTTAAATATAATACCTGAAGAAATCAAGAAACTTAAAGAAGAAAAGGAAAACCTTATATTCAGGTTTGAAAAAATAAACAGCGATTTAAAGCATGCTGAAGCAAGAAAAAAAGAAAAAGAGTTAGATATACAGAGTTTTGAAGACAGAATATTGAAAATTGAAGAAGCGTTAAATAGGGTTAAAACAAATGAAGAATACAAAACTCTTTTAAGAGAGAAAGCCCAGTTAGAAGAAACAATTATGGAAATAGAGGATGAAATACTAAATATAATGGAGGAAATAGAAAAACTAAAAGAAGAACAAAAAGCGTTAAAAGAAAAAATAGATAAAGAAAAAGAAGCGCTTGAAGAGGAAATAGAAAGAAAAAAGAATAAACTTGAGCAGGTTAAACTAAGATTAGAGGAGCTAAAGAAGCAGAGAGAAGATTTCATAAAAGAGATAAAACCACAGCTTCTTTCAAGATACGAGATGATTAAAAAGAAAAGGGGAAGCAAAGTTATAGCAATCGTTGAAGATGAGACATGTACAGGATGTTATATGATAATACCACCAAAAGTATATAGTAGCCTTGTTAAAGGGCAGCAGCTTTTAACATGTCCCCACTGTGGAAGATTTTTGTATTATAAACAGTCTTGATTATCTGTTTTTTAACTGCTGAAATCCTTCGTATGTATACGTTATCGTTGAAAGTACTGTGAAAAATGTGGCAATGTATATAACGCCGTTTATATATACACTTTCTATTTTAAAAATATTTCCACACAGAACAAGCACAACAGACAAAATCTGAAAAAAAGTTGTCGCTTTCCCAAATACAGATGGTCTTACATCTAAGCTACCTTTTAAGTAGTAGATTAAAGCCGCACCAGAAAGGATATAAATGTCTCTACTTATAACAAGTACAACAAACCAGAATGGAAATTTTACAAGCAGGTCAGAGTTGTATATAAAGATAAAACTACTGACAAGAAGAGCCTTATCTGCTATTGGGTCTAATATTTTTCCAAGGGTTGTTATCTGATTAAACTTTCTTGCTATGTATCCATCAAGAGCATCTGTGATGCCTGCAAGTATAAAGATAGAAAGAGCGCATATAGGTTTGTTATACCCTAAACATATAATAAAAACAGGTATCAGGAATATCCTAAGTATTGTTAGCTGATTTGCCAGACCCATTCCTTGCCTTCTGTATTATTTTGGTCGTTGATATATCATAAACAAAATCAATTGTTTTAACCTCTCCACCATAGGATTTAACAAAATCTGCTCCTACAATATTTTCAATACTCCAGTCTCCACCTTTTACAAGTACATCAGGTTTAATCTCTTTTATCAGTCTTTCAGGGGTATCTTCATCAAAAATAACAACAAGGTCAACAGGTTTTAAAGCTTCCAAAACTCTTTTTCGATGTTCCTGAATATTAACAGGTCTTTCTTTCCCTTTAAGTCTTCTTACAGATTCATCACTGTTTAATCCAACAACAAGGACATCACCTAATTTTTTTGCCTTCTCAAGATAATCCACATGCCCAGCATGGATGATATCAAAACAACCATTTGTAAAAACTATCTTTTTTCCTTCTTTTTTCCACTGCTCTATTTTTACTAAATAATCCATTATTTCCTCCTATTTACAGGTATAAGTATAAGATATCCAAGAATAAAAACAGGAAACATCAGAAGGATATAAAGCATATTTTTAAAAATAATAGATAGGAAAAAACCTATAATCAGGGGAATATGTCCCGTAGCAAGTAGATAAATATAACCCCTTAGATTTTTATCTATACCTGCTTTTTTTAGAAAAAAGAGTAAGGCAGGGATGATGGCTCCAATAAAAGAAAATATCTGCTGATAAAACCCAAAATTTAAAGGAAGAGTTTTTTTCTGAATAATAATCAACAAACCTATATAAACAAATGAAGAAAAAAGAAAACCAAAATAGTACTGTCTTTTCTTAAATATTTCTTTTTCCATTTTATCTTTCTAAACGCCTTTTTGTTTTTTCACATCTTTCTAATATCTTTTCAAAATCTTTTAAGAGTTCCTTTGCAGATTCTGTAAGTTTAGAACCACCGCCTTTATAACCACCTCTTTTAGTTTCCACAAGTTTTTCCCCTAATCTTTCTTCCATAACTTTTATATATTCCCAGGCTTTTTTATATGAGAGACCTAAATTTTCAGCAGCTTTAGATATTGAACCTGTTTTTTCAATTTCCCTGAGAAGCTTATCTCTTCCCATTCCCATTATTATTTCACCGTCTTTTTCAAGCCATACTTTGTACTTTATTTCAAACTTTTCCAACTTCAGTAACCTAAATACCAGTTTTTAATAACATCTCCAAAAAATAGATAAACAGTCCCTCCTAAAGCAAGGAAAGGACCAAAGGGGATTTCAAACTTTCCTTTATCCTCAGCTTTTGAAATATAGGCTGCAGATATACCTACAATAGCACCAATTAAAGAACCAGAAAATATTGTAAAAAGTGAACCAAACCATCCTAAAAAACTTCCTAAAAATGCCATCATTTTTACATCGCCGAAACCAAGTCCTTCAATCCCCTTTGTCTTCTGGTATATGTAAGCTATTCCCCAGAGCAAACCTGCTCCAACAACAGCACCAGAAAAAGCATCTAATAGGGTAAAATCTTTTCTGAAAAATGAGTAAATCACACCTAAAACAAATCCTATTAGATTAAGCTCATCAGGTATTATTTTAAAATCAAGGTCTATAAAGGTAATAGCTATAAGAATAGATAAAAAGGCAAATACGAATATGTAATCTACAGAGTAACCTGTTTTCATCAGAGAAAGGACAGAAAAAATACCTGCCATAAACTCAACAAAAGGATATCTAAAGGATATTTTAGAACCACAATTTCTACATTTTCCTTTCAGTAAAAAATATGAGAGAACAGGTATGTTGTCGTACCATTTAATACGGGAACCACAGGAAGGACAGTAAGAAAAGGCAGGTTTTACTATTGAGCCTTTTCTTGGAAGTCTGTATATAACAACATTCAGAAAACTACCTATTATTGTTCCAAACAGGAAAGCTACAAAATAAGAAATAATATTTATCTCCATTTACTCTTCTATTTTTTGATTTTCAAGGTTTTTGGCTTCTTCTTCAACTTCTTTTTTAAGTTTGATTCCCATTTTTACAAGAAATACTATTTGAAAAAGGGTAAAACCAACAAGTACAGATACAATTCCCCCAACCCCAGCCAAAAAAGCACCTGATAAAACAGCTATTATTGGAATTGGAAGTCTTATTATCATACTCATCATTATTTTGCTTTTTTCTGTTCCAAAAATATTTACACTTTTCCAAAGATGTGAAAAGTAAAAAAATCCAGCTATTAAACCAACTATAAAAAGGGGAAAATAAAGGATAACTTTTACAGACATCTAAAGCAACTCCTGCTTAATTTTATACAGATTTTATCATAGGGATGTTTATTCAGAAAACCATGGGTCTTTAAGACCTAAAGCTTCAAATGCCTCTTTTCTCTGCTGACAGGTTGCACATTCACCACACGGTGGGATTGTTCCTTTATAACATGAGTATGTTTTCTCGTATGGAACACCAAGCTCAAGACCTGTTTTTAAAACATCTGTTTTTGTTATTCCAAGAAAAGGAGAATAAACGTGAATTCTGTTTTTTCTCTTTGCAACCATAACAGAACTTGCATTAATAGCAGCTTCTGCAGCTGAAACAAATTCAGCTCTGCAATCTGGATAAGGGCTATCAACAGAATGAACACCAATTCCTATATTTTCAATCTCATAAATATCTGCAAATGAAGCTGCTATAGAAAGGAAGTTGAGATTTCTCATTGGAACAGTTGTGATAGGTGGCTCATCTGGATATGTTTCAGAAGGTACTTCTACAGAAGAGTCAGTTAATGCACTTCCTTTTATTCCTTTCAGATGTGGAACCTCAACTATAAAATGTTCCTTGACACCAGCCTCTTTTGCAAGCTCTTTTGCAAAATCAAGTTCAATCCTGTGTTTTTGTCCGTAATCAAAAGATATGGCAAAAACATCTTTAAATTCTTTTTTTGCAAGCCACAATAACGTGGCACTGTCCATTCCCCCTGATAAAAGAACAATAATACTTTTATTTTTTTTCAACCTTTGCAACACTCTCCTTTTTAGTTACTGTTGTTCCTGTTTTTAACTTACTTGTTCCTTCAAATATACCTTTTGGTTCAATCACAATCTCACTAAATTCAACCTCACCAGAAAATCTACCACCTGAAAGTATCTCTATGCTGTTACAGTTAACAGTCCCTTCAACAATACCACTTATAATAATCTTGTCTGTTTTCACGTCTCCTTTAACTTTTCCCTTTTTTCCAACTGTTATAGTTCCACCACAATCAATGTTTCCTTCTACTGTACCATCAATATAGACAGAACCTTCAAATTTCAACTCCCCTTTTATAGAAGAGCCTTCACTGATTACTGTTGTTTTAGCTTCTGGTTTTGTGGAAGTATCAGAAAATCCTTTGTGATCGCTTTTACCAAAGATTGCCATCTTATATGTTCCTCCCTATGAAAAATCTCTTTATACTTTAATCTATTCCAATTCATAAAGTTTACAGGGTTTAAAGGTCTTCCAAGGTATCTGATTTCATAATGGAGATGGGGACCGTTACTTAAACCTGTGTTTCCTGAAAAACCTATTAACTGCCCTTTTTTAACAAAATCACCAACCCTTACTTTTATCTTTTTTAAATGTGCATAGAGGGTTTCAAAACCATAGTTATGCTGTATCATAATTGTTTTTCCATATCCAGTTCTTCTACCGGCAAATTCAACAATTCCATCGGCTGTCGCATAAACAGGAGTCCCAACATCAGCTGCAAGGTCAATTCCCTTATGAAACTCTCTTCTGTGTGTTATTGGGTGAATTCTGTATCCAAACTTAGCAGAAATCCTTTTAAATCTGATAGGATAACCGTTTGGTATATTCCTGAACATATAATAAATCTCTGAAGAGGTGAAAGAAACTTTTAGAATTCTTTCTGAAAGTTTAAGTTTTTCCGGTGGTTTTAAGCCTATCTTTTCTTCTATGTTTTCAAGCTTCGTTGCTATCTCCTGGAATTCCTGATTTTTCTTTGCTATATTTTCCCTCAGCCTTTGATTTTCAGCAATGAGAGTTTTGTATTCATTGAGGATTTTATCTTTCTTCGCTTCTAACTCATTTACCTGTTTTGTAAGGAATATTATAACAGCTGCACCTACAACTATTATAAATACTATAAAACCGATAAAATAGAAGAAAAACTTCTTAACTACCTGTTTTAAAGTGTACTGCCTGATACCATTTAAATCGTGGATTGTTATGGTAAACTTGTCTTTCATAATTTTGCTGCAAGATTAATAATTTTTAGATTATTATAACATGTTGACATATATTTTTAAGAAAAAGAAGGAAAGGAAATGGGAAATTTATCAGTTCTTGTTGTTGATGATGAAAAGAATATAACAGATCTGTTGCAGGATATACTTGAAGATGAAGGGTTTTCTGTTGATACAGCTTCTTCAGTTGCAGAGGCAAGGGAGAAAATCAGTGAAAGGGATTTTGAGGTCATTCTCCTTGATGTATGGCTTCCAGACGGAGAGGGAATAGACCTGATAAAACATATAAAAGAAAACAACCCTTTCTCAAAAGTCATAATGATTTCAGGGCATGCTAACATACCTATAGCAGTTAAAGCCCTGAAGGAAGGAGCTTTTGACTTTTTAGAAAAACCGATATCAACAGATTCTGTTCTCGCGATAATAGAAAAAGCTGAAAAAGAGATACAGAAAGAGATTGAACTTGCCTTTCTAAAAGAAAAAGACAGGGAAAACATAGAGATAATAGGTGAAAGTGAACCTGTACAAAGGTTAAAAAAACAGATTGAGAAGGTAGCAAAAACAAATGCATGGGTTATGATTTTGGGTGAGAATGGAACAGGAAAAGAGCTTGTTGCAAAATCCATCCATTATCTAAGTGACAGGAGGGATAGACCTTTTGTTGATATAAACTGTGCTGCTATCCCAGATGACCTTTTGGAAGCAGAGCTCTTTGGATATGAAAAAGGTGCTTTTTCCGGTGCTGTCAGTAGAAAACCCGGAAAGTTAGAAATAGCCAATAAAGGAACCCTTTTCCTTGATGAAGTTGCAGACATGAGCCTCTCATCCCAGGCAAAACTCCTTAGAGTTTTAGAAGAGCAGGAATTTACAAGGCTTGGGAGTACACAAAAAATAAAGGTTGATTTAAGGGTTATATCTGCTACGAATAAAAATCTGGAAAAAGAGATTGAAGAAGGGCGTTTCAGACAGGATTTGTATTTCAGACTTGCGGTTGTTCAGATTTTTGTTCCTCCTCTAAGGGAAAGGGGAAAAGACATTATACTTCTTGCAGAACATTTTTTAGAAAAAACATGTCTTGAAAATAAACTTGAAAAACCTTTCCTGACTGAAGATGTAAAGGATTATCTTATGAAGTATAGCTGGCCAGGAAACATAAGAGAACTTAAAAACCTTATGGAAAGGCTTTGCATATTCTACAGTGGTGAAAAGATTATTCCACAGGATTTACCACCTTATATTCTGAAAAACAAGCCTGTTCGTTCAAAAGTAGAAATAGGTATTAAGCCTCTCAAACAGGTTAGAGAAGAAGCTGAAAAGGAGGTTATAAAAAAAGCACTTGAAACATACGGAAAGAATCTTAAGGAAATAGCAAAAATACTGGAAATAGACCTATCTTCACTGTACAGAAAGATGAAACAGTACAATCTTGACAGTCTGGAATAATTTAATAAAGAAAACAAAGCTAATCTGTTATAGAGGTTTTTATGAATATAAGGGAGCAGTTAGAAGAGTTTGAATATAAGTTTTTACATAAAAGGGCATCAAAGAGCAGAGAGGCAAAAAGAAAAATAGAAGAAAAGGAGTGTGATTTAAGAACAAAATTTCAGAGGGACAGGGACAGAATACTCCATTCAAAAGCTTTCAGAAGACTAAAACATAAAACACAGGTTTTTTTATCCCCTGAAGGAGACCACTACAGAACGAGGATGACCCATACTCTTGAAGTTGCCCAGATAGGAAGAACAATAGCAAAAGCATTAAGGTTAAATGAAGACCTGACAGAGGCTATAGCTTTAGGACACGACCTTGGTCATACACCTTTTGGGCACGCCGGGGAGTTTATCCTGAAGGAAAGTGGCTCTTATCACCATGCAAAACAAAGCCTTAGAGTTGTTGAAAAACTCACAAATGGGGGAAGAGGTCTTAATTTAACTGAAGAAGTCAAAGATGGAATACTTAAACACAGTAAAGGGAAATCTCCCCTTATATCTGAACTAAATATGCCAAAAACCCTTGAAGGGGAAATTGTCAGGCTTGCAGATAAAATAGCTTATATAAACCATGATTTAGAAGATGCTGTAAGGGCTAAACTTATATCTGAAAATGATATTCCATCTGACATAAAAAAGGTTTTAGGAGAAACAAAGTCAGAAAGAATCACAACCCTTGTAAAAAGTGTCATATTCACAACAATAGAGGGTGGGTACAGTCATATTCTTATGGAAGAAAAGATTTACAAAGGGATGTATAAACTTAGAGAATGGTTGTTTGATAATGTTTATAATGCTCCACCTGTAAAAAGGGAACTTGAAAAGGGGAAAGGAATTATAAAGGCTCTTTTTGACTACTTTGTAGAGCATCCAGAAGAAATACCTTTTTATGAAAAATACAGGGAGCTTTGGGGTGAATATGAGCCTAAACAGGCTGCTGTTGATTATGTGGCAGGAATGACAGACAGGTTTGCCATAAAAATGTATGAAAAGCTGTTTATACCGAAAGGATGGAGTATCCTTTAAATCTTTTTAACGAGACCTTTAAGCCCATGTTTCCTCATGAAAGCCTGTGCTTCTTTTCTTGTTTTGAATCTGCCGATTAAAAGTTTGTAGAGAGAACCTTCTTTTACTATATAAAACCTTGAAGCTGGAATTTTAAACCTTGATTTTGCTTTCTCTGCATTTTTTTTCTGACTAAAAGCACCAAGCTGTATGTAGTAGTAACCTTTTTGGGCTGTAGCAACTTTATGTTTTGTTTGTTTTTCTACAGTTTTCTTTTCTTTTTGAACTTTTTTAACAACTTTTTTCTCTGTTTTTTCTATCTTTTTCTCAGCAGTTTTCTTTTCAGATACAGGTTTCTGTACTGTTTTTGCTTCAACCTTTTTAGGAGCCTCTTTTTTTATCTGTTTATTTTCCTTTTTCTCCTCTACTTTTTGTTCAGGTTTTTTTGCTATCTCTACCTGTTTAGACTCTTTTTTTTCTTCTACAGGTTTTTTTGTTTCAGCAGGTTTTTCATTTACTATATTAATCTCAGGTTGGGATACTTTCTCCTCTTTTCCAGAGTACAGATTTACACCTATAACTGTGAATACTATTATGATAAGTATCCCAGAAAGTATTATGATGGTTTTTTCTAACTTTTCCTGTTTCTTTTTCGCTTCCTCAAGTTTCCTTATAGTATCTTTCAAATCTTTATCCATACTTACATCCTCTCAACAGGCGTTATTCCCATTAGCTTAAATAAGGTTCTTAAGGCATTTCTTACAGCCTTAAGCAAATAAAGTCTTGCTTTCATTAAATTTTCGTCATTTTCAACAAGAAACTTAAAGTTGTTGTAATAAAAATGAAATTCTGATGCAAGGTCGTATGTTATCTGGGTTAGCTTATGGGGTTGCTGTTTTTCTGCTGCTTCCTGAATAAAATCCGGAATAAATGAGAGGTGTTTCATTAACGTTCTTTCCTGTTTCTCTTTCAAAAGCTCAAGGTTTGCTTCAAAATCCTCTTCAGGGTCAAAACCAAACCTGCTTTTAGCTTCTCTAAAAACACTTGATATTCTTGCGTGGGCGTACTGTACGTAGTAAACAGGATTTTCGGACGATTTTTTTAAGGCAAGGTCTATATCAAAGTTAAGATGTGTATTACTATCTTTAGTCAGGAAAAAGTATATGACAGCATCTTTCCCAACTTCTTCTATCAACTCTTTTAGGGTTACAAAGGAACCTGCCCTTTTTGACATTTTAACTTCTTGCCCATTTTTAAAGAGTTTTACAAGCTGGATAAAAATAACTCTGAGCCAGTTTTCTGGAACACCGAAAGCCATAACAGCAGCTTTTAATCTTGGAAAATAACCGTGATGGTCTGCACCCCAGACATTTAAAACAAAATCGTAGCCTCTTTTGAATTTGTCGAAATGGTAGGCAATATCCCCTGCAAAATATGTGTATGTTCCATCGGATTTTATTATAACCCTGTCTTTGTCATCACCGTATTCTGTTGTTTTAACCCATACAGCTCCTTCTTTTTCATATATGAGACCTTTTGAACGTAAAAACTGGATAGCTTCTTCTACCTTTCCGGAACTGTACAGTGTTCTTTCACTGAACCATATATCAAATTCAACACCAAATTCCTTCAAATCTTCTTTTATTTTCTCAAGTAAATACTCTTTAGCAAATTCAGCACAAAAATCAATAGCCTGTTTTTCATCAACCATAGAGAGTATTTTTTCCCTCTCATATTTGTAAATATGATGTGCTACATCTTTTATGTATTCACCATGGTATCCATCTTCTGGAAATGGATAATCTGGCTCCTCTATCTGTCTAAATCTGGCATAAACAGATTCCCCTAATTTTTTTATCTGCCTTCCTGCATCGTTTATATAAAACTCCCTTTCAACTGTGTATCCTATATACTCAAAAAGGTTAGACTGGACATTTCCAACTACCGCCCCCCTTCCATGACCAAGGTGTAATGGACCTGTAGGGTTTGCACTGACAAATTCTACATTCACTCTACCTCTGTTTCTTTCTTTACTTTTTCCATATTCATCTTTCTCTTCTACAGCTTTTTTTAATACAGAATGGAAATAAAAAGGAGAAAGGAAGATATTTATAAATCCTGCACCGGCAACTTCAACTTTTTCAAACTCTTTTTCTTTTTCAAGAATTTTCTTTATCTGATTTGCTATATCTATAGGTTTTTTCTTAAGTGGTTTTGTCAACAAAAAAGCTATGTTTGTGGCAATATCACCAAATTTATCTTCTTTTGGTAGTTCAACTTTGATTTTATCTTCTACCTGTTTTACTTCAGGTATATCCTTTTCAACTACTGATACTATCTTTTCTTTAATCTCTCTTTTCATATCTCTCCTTCTTAAAAATTTTTTAAAGTAAATATTTTAGCCTAAACTCTGTACATAATCTTCTGTCCTATTTTTGCTAAAAAAGGAAAAGAAACTATACCAAACATTATTCCAAACACAGAGAATCTATAAACCGTTGATTGGGCTTCAACAGAAAAGAGGTTAGATATTATAAACTTACCTAAAAACATAAGAATTAGCAGAAATGCAATAAGGGCTAATACTCCTAAGGACATGTAGTAAATGTAAGTGCTTGTTTTTGCCATTTTAAATTTGAAATCTATAACATAAAGTAAAACAAGGGAAAACATGAATGTTGCTGTTAAGATATAACCTATCCCTATTCCAGCTATTTCTAATAAAAACATCTTTTTTACCTCAAATTGATTATTATGTTTCCAAATATATCCACTTTAGCCCAGGTTTCAGGGGGGATTACAGTTGTTGAGGAATATTCCACAACAATTGCAGGAAAATCTATTATATTTTCTCCCAAGAGTTTCTTCCTATCTATGATTTTTGTTCTTACTTTTCTACCGTCAAAAATAACATCTTTTTCGCCTAAAATAGCCTCTGTTTTAATTTTTTTGTCTCCCTTCTCAACCTTCTCTAAAACAGGCTTTTCTGATTTACCTACACCTCTCAGTCTTATATTTACAATCTCAACCTCCTTACTTTCATCTTTATAACCGTAAAGTTTTTCATGGGTAATATGGAACTGTTCTATAAAATCTTCTGTGAAAGGAATTATAATCTCGAATGACTGTCCTTTATACCTCATATCAAGGTACTTTTCGATTTTTATCTCTTCTGCTCCTTCTTTTTTTAATTCATTTACAGCTTTTTCCTCAACAACAGAAAATAACTTACTTAATACTTCAAATTTTGCCTCTTTTTCAGATAGCATAACTGTTGTTGAGTAATCTTTTATTATATCTGCCAGTAACATTCCCATAGCAGATAGGATACCTGGATTTTTAGGTATAAAAACGTTCTTTATGCCAAGCTGTTTAGCTAAAAATGCAGCATGTAATCCTCCTGCACCTCCAAATGAAAAAAGGGTAAAATCAGACGGGTTATAACCCCTTTCAACAGAAATAACCCTTATAGCTTTCTCCATTTTTGTATTTGCGATTGTTATAATTCCTTCCGCCAGTTCTAAAGGAGAAAGTCCTGACTCTTTTGACAGTTTTTCCATAAAAAATCTGTTCCTTTCTACATCTAATCTCATACCTCCACCTAAGAAAAATTCAGGTATAAGCCTTCCAAGGAAAAGGTTTGCATCTGTAACTGTTATTTTTTCTCCTTTCCCGTAACATACAGGACCCGGATTAGCTCCTGCACTTTCAGGTCCAACATTTAAGGCTCCACCTTCATCAAAGTAAGCTATAGAGCCTCCACCAGCTCCGACAGTGTAAATATCAATTATGGGAACCTTTATAGGCATGGAGGCTATTTCTGTTTCTGTTGAAAATGGAATTTTTTCATCTAAAAGAGAAACATCTGTTGATGTTCCACCCATATCAAATGTTATAAGCTTTTTGTAACCTGCAGTTTTGCCTATTTCAAATGCTCCTACCACTCCACCTGCAGGGCCTGAAAGCACTGTTCTTACCGGCTCATCCTTCGCTGTTTTTGTGGATATGCTTCCACCGTTTGACTGCATTATCCTCAGTCTGTCCTCTTTTGAAAGGAAATTCTCTAAAAATGATATATAACTGTTCATCTTTGGCATAACATAGGCATTCACAACAACTGTTGAGCTTCTTTCATACTCTCTGAACTCTGGGATAATTCTGTAAGATGGAGAAACAAAGAAGCCTTTTTCAGAAAGGACTTCCTCTACAATCTTCTCATGTTCATCATTTAAGAAAGAAAATAAAAAGGATACAGCAACTGAAGATACACCCTTCTCTTTTAATTTTTCCGCTAACTGTTCAACATCTTTTTTATTCAAATCTTCAACAATTTCACCTTTAGCATTTATCCTGCATTCTAAACCAAACCTTAATTCTTCTGGTACAAGAGGATTTTCTCTTGTGTAGTGGAGGTTATATAGCTCTTTTCTGTTCTGTCTTCCTATATAAATGATATCCTCAAAACCTTTGTTTGTTATAAAAGCTGTCTTTGCCCCTTTCCTTTCAAGCAGAGCGTTTGTTGCCACAGTTGTTCCATGTACTACACTTTTTTTTAAATCAGGTGCTATTTTTTTTATCCCTTCAATAACAGCTTTTGCCGGATTTTCAGGAGTTGAAGGTATCTTCAGAACGTCCCATTTATCACCCTTTTTGTATATAAAGTCTGTAAATGTTCCTCCTGTATCTACTCCGATTATAATCATACCTTTTTTCCCTGACTTTTCTTATATGAAAATTTTATATGCTAATTCTAATTTTTTATAGTATCTTTAAAATTGAACATTTTTTAAAGGGTGTGTGAGATGAAAAGCATAAATGATTTTTTAAAAGCCAAAAAAGATGGAAATAAGATAACAATGATATCAACGTACGAATTCTGGTCTGCAAAAATATGTGAAGAAGCTGGTATAGATTGTATTCTTGTTGGGGATTCAGTTGGTATGGTAGATGGCGGACTTAAAACAACATTACCTGTTAAGCTTGAGGAAATGATATACCACGCTAAAGCTGTAAGAAGAGGAGCTCCAAATACATTCATTGTTGTTGATATGCCCTTTATGAGTTATCAGGTCTCCGTTGAAAAAGCTGTTGAAAATGCCGGAAAAATTATGAAGGAAACATGCTGCAATGCTGTTAAGGTTGAAGGTGGTGAGGAAGTAGTACCTGTTGTAGAAAAATTAGTTTCTGCAGGCATCCCTGTTATGGGACATTTAGGTCTTACTCCCCAGTCTGTCCATGCTTTAGGAGGATTTAAAGTTCAGGGAAAAACAGAGGAGGAACAGAAAAGAATTATAAAAGATGCAAAAATCTTAGAGCAGGCAGGGATTTTTGCTGTTGTATTGGAAGCTATCCCATCTCAATTAGCAGAGGAGATAACAGAGTTTTTAGAGATTCCAACAATAGGAATAGGTGCAGGAAATAAAACAGATGGTCAGGTTCTTGTTTTCCACGATATGATGGGATTTTTTGATAAATCCCCAAAATTTGTAAAAAGATACGTAGAAGGGAAAAAGCTTTTTGTTGAAGCTTTAAATATGTTCATAAAGGAAACCAACAGCGGGGTCTTCCCTGATGAAGAGCATACCTACAGATAGAATCACTAAAAGCTGGGAAGAGATAGGAAAGGCTATAGAAGAGGGTAAAGTTGTTGTAGCGCCAACTGATACGATAATTGGTATTTTGGGAAATGCCTTAAATAAAGAAACTGTAGAAAAGATATATAGAATAAAAAAAAGAAAACCTACAAAACCATACATCATTCTTATTCCAGATGTATCTTTTCTATCTGTTTTTGGCATTAAACCTAAAGAGATAGAAAAAGTACTGTTAGAAGAAAAAGGGATAACAGTTGTACTACGTCTTCCTGAAGATAAAAGAGACAGATTTTTTTATCTTCACAGGGGAGCAAACAGTTTAGCTTTTAGGATTCCCAGAAAAAAAGAGCTTTTAGATACTTTAAAGAAAATTAAACTTCCCGTTGTGGCTCCAAGTGCAAATCCTGAAGGAAAAAAAACAGCTACCAGCGCGGAAGAAGCTTTTAAATATTTTGGAAAAGATATTGACCTTTACTTTTTAGTGAATGAATCTGAAAAAAATGAACCTTCAACTATCCTGAAAGTAGAAAATGAGGGTATAGAAGTTATAAGAGAAGGGAATATACCTGTAAAAGAAATTCAGAGAATTTTGAAAGAAAAATTGAAAAAATATAACAAAATTATTAAAAATGTAAAAAAAGTTTAAATTTTGATAAAATTATTTACAATTCATAATAAGATATTGTAAAATAAAGGAAATAAAAAATCTTTTTAAAATCAAGTACATACAGAAGAAGTAATCACAGAATAAAATTCTTTAAATATTACCATATAAAGAAAAAAAATCAAAAAAATTTTTCCCTTAAAAAGGAGAAATATTAGCTTTATAATGTTTACCCTTCAATAACACAGGGGCTTTATGTATTGGACATCTGGCCTAACATATTTTCTCTAATTGCAAATAAGGTTGATAAATCCACCCTTAAACTTCTTAGAGGTGTGGAGAATGCTGAGTATAAAGACGGGAAAGTGTATATATCTGCCCCTGACCCTGCCTACAAGGACTGGCTTGAAAGTAATTTAATGGAGGAAATTAAAGAGTCTGTATCAAGTTTACTTGGAAAAAATCTATCTATAAGAATAGTAGCTAAAGAAGAAAAAGAGATAATAGAAAAAGAAGAAATAAAAGAGATAGAAGATACTCCTTATACACTTACAAACCTTAACCCAAAATACACATTCAAAAACCTTGTTATAGGAAACTGTAACAAAATAGCTTACCTTGCATGTAAGTCTGTAGCTGAGAATCTTGGGAAGATATATAATCCCCTTTTTATATACGGTAGCACCGGTTTAGGTAAAACACATCTACTCCATGCAACAGCACATGAGGTTTTAAAAAGGAATCCCAAAGCAAATATTATTTATACAACAGCTGATGCTTTTATGTCTGAGCTTGTTTATTACATGCAAAAGGGTTCTATCTTATCCTTCAGAAGAAGATACAGAAATGTTGACCTTCTTTTAATAGATGATGTCCAATTTTTACAGGGAAAAGAAAGAACACAGATAGAGCTTTACCATATATTCAACGCTTTACATCTTATAGGTAAACAGGTAATTCTATCATCAGATACACCACCAAAGAACCTAAAAGGGCTTCAAGAAAGGTTAAAAAGCAGGTTTGTCAGTGGACTTGTTGTTGAAGTTAGGCCACCAGATTTAGATACAAAACTTTCAATAATAAGAAAAAAATCTAAAGAAATGGATATAAAAATTCCTCATGATGTTTCTTTACTTCTTGCAAAAACCATAACCTCAAATGTAAGGGAGTTGGAAGGTTCCCTTAGCAGATTGAAAGCTTACAGTGAGATAATGGGAAGACCCATAAGCCTTGATTTTTCCAGAGATGTTCTTAAAGACATTTTTGAAATGAATCAGATTGATGAACTTTCAATAGAGAAAATACAGAAAGAAGTTGCAAATTACTTTGGTGTTAATATAAATGAGCTGTTAGGAAACTCAAGGAAAAAGAAGGTTGTTATGGCAAGACAGATTGCCATGTACCTATCAAGATACCTTACAGATAAGTCATTAAATGATATTTCCAAAGCTTTTAAGAAAAAAGACCATACAACCGTCTTAAATGCAATTGACAAAGTAGAAAAAACCATGGAAAAGGATAGAAAGTACAAACTCACAGTAGAGTTTTTAAAAGACAGACTTTTAACTGTTTAACTATCCAACAAACTTATTCAGCACACCTGCAAGGTTCATGTCAAAAATGGCGTATATATTATCAAAAAGCTGTTTTTTTTCTTCAATGGTAAAGTCATTATCTTCAAGGACAAAATCTATAATACTTTTTTTTAAACCTGAACATATAAGAAAAACATCCCCAACTGAAACATGATGTTCTTCTAAATACTCTACAAATTTTTCTACGTAAGGACAGCTTCCAACTTCAGCTTTTTGTGAAAAAACAAGAATAAAATAATCAAGAATTTTAAGTCCAAAATAGCTTATGAAGTAGTTCTTATCTAAATTTATCTTTCTGAAAATATCAGAAACCGCTTTATCATCAACCCATCCTTTCATAAGTTTTGCTATAACAGAAGGGTCATCAATTTTTTCTACAAACTTTTTTGATAAAGCCATATCCACTCACCCCTTTAAATTCTTAGTTCTCTAAGTATTTGAAACTGTTTAGACATTACAAAATCAGAAATAAGGTTTTCTGTTTTAAGGTCAGGCAGTAATTGAACACCTACCATATATCCATTTCCTGCTTTGTTTATATGTTTTATTTCTCCTTTTGCAGATACATTTTCTCCGGAAAGTTCAAAGGATACGTTTATCTTATCACCTTTTTGTAAATTATCCACATTTCCTGTGTAGAATCTTATACCACCTGCTGATATATCAACAATCAGCCCCATTGTTTCCTCATTTTCTTTTCTTACCATAATCTTAATAGGTTCGTCCAACTGTACACGTACATATTTTCTTTTCTCTGCTGGTATTTCAGAAAGCCTTGGTTTTTCTAAAACAAGTATATTTCTCTTATAATCAACAGATGAAATCTGGGCTTTTACAGGTTCACCAAACATATCTGCTTTCAGATAAATTACCTTCTTCAATTTAGATACATTTATAGATGTTTTGGATATATCAAGTACTATGAACTTATCTGTAACTTTCTTTAGTTTTACTTTAAAGATAATAGGTATTTCTTTATAGTAACTAACAGCTGTCAGTTCTTTTCCTATATTATCTTTTAATGTTTCTAATATAAATTCTTCTTCATACTTTTCCCTATCAGATTCAGAACCAGAAATGATAGCTTCTTCCCTTACCCTTTCATAATCAAGGTAGGCTTTTTCAACTGATGTCATATACTCATTTAAAAGCTGTGTTAGAAAATTAAGGTCTTTAATAGATGGGCGATTTTTTAGAAGGTACTCTGAAAATCTTTTAACTGTGTAAACAAAAGATGCCTTTAAAAACTCCCTTATGTCTATATCGTCCTTTGCAAGCGTGTATGCAAGATTGTAAAAGTCTTCTCTATTGTCTTTTAGGGATATAAAAAGTCTATCGTAAATTTTATCCTTTAAGTTTTTTATTCTGCTTTTTATCTCATCTGATAGAGAATATCTATTTACAGTCTCTTCAAAAAAACCGTAGAAATCTTCCCTGAAGTTTTCAAAGAAGTCTTTCTTGTTCTTTAAGCTGGATTTTAACTCTTTTACATCCATAATTAATATGTATCGGTTTTGCTTTAGGAAATTTAAGGTATACTATTTATTAATTGGGCTAATAAACATATTTTAATTCTGGTGAAAAGATGAATTTCAGAAAAACTCTTTTTTACTCACTTGCTATTCTATCATTTTTTATCTTTTCCTGTGTAGGTTCATCTAAAGATGCGAGTCTAACAGAAGAAGTTAAGAAAGAGGATAGTATTTCTATTGTCAAGATAGATATTGACCTACTAAAAGAAAAAGAGGATATATCAAAAGAAGAGGTTAAAGAGATATACTTAACCTTACCTGAAGGTCAAAAGGTTTATCTGCAAAAAGAAAAAGTTGAATACAGGAAAACAGGATTTTCCTGGTTTGGTAAGGTAAAAGGAAAAGAAAACAGTACTGTTATTATAACTGTAGAAAATGGTGTTGCTTCAGGCGTTGTCCGCTTTGATAACAGGTATTACCGTATAGAGCCTTTTTCTGTAAAAGAGAAACTGTATAAAATAGAAAATATAACAGGAAAACAGCTTGTCCCACTTATCGATGATACAGTCCTACCACCTGTTCCTGAGATAAAGCCCCAGTCTTTAAAAAAAACAAATATTCCCCTTGAAGATGGTAGCAGAGTTGACCTTCTTATTTTGTACACACAGGCTTTGGAGGATGAATACGGAAGTGATGGGGTTAAGCCTGTTTTAAGGCTTTTTGTTGATCTTGCAAACAACGCTTTTTCAAGGAGTGGTATCTCAACGAGATTAAACCTTGTTGGTATCGTGAAATTTACAGACCCAAATGTTAATGAAAATGTTGATATAGGTTCCGCACTTGGATATATAAGGACAAACCCTACAGTTTTAAGCTTAAGAGAACAGTACAAAGCTGACCTTGTTTCACTCTTAAGAAAATATAATGGGGGAAATGCCTGTGGTTTAGCTTATATGATGTTTGGTCTTCCTTCAGATTTTGCTCAAAATCTCGATTACTATATAAACTTTAATAGAGATTACGGATTTTCTGTTGTTGAAGTTGGGAGCTATGGAAACTACTTCTGTCTTGACACAACTTTAGCCCATGAATTAGGTCATAACTTTGGCTGTGCCCATGATAGAGACCATGCAGGAGGTCAGGGAGCATTCCCTTACTCTTATGGTTATGATATCCCTGGTACATTTGCAACTATAATGAGTTATGATCAACCACCTATAGAGTATTTTTCAAATCCAGATATAACCTACAATGGTTATCCTATAGGGAAACCTGAAAATGACCCTGAAGCAGCTAACAATGCGAAAACCATAAATAATACAGATATCATTGTGGCAAACTATATAAACAGAAATGAAAATCAGACTATACCAGCTAAAATATCTGTCAATCCAGCTTCTATAGATTTCGGTTCTGTGAAAGTTGGAGATACTGTTTCAAGAACAATAACTGTTTCTAACACAGGAGGAGAAAACCTTACAATAAACTCTGTTTATATATCAGGAGATTCTGATTTTTCTTTAGGAGATCGTTGTTCTGGATATTCTTTATCTCCAAACTCTTCATGCAGTATAACTGTTGTATTTTCTCCAAACTCTACAGGTAGTAAAAATGCGCAGATTACAATTAATTCAAATGCTTCAAACAGCCCAACTGTTTTTGTATCTGTTAGTGGTAGAGGAGCAACTTCGGCAAATATCAGTTTAAATCCCAAAAATATTGATTTTGGAAATGTTTACAGAAATCAGAAAGTAGAAAAATACATAACTGTTAAAAACACAGGAGGAGAACCTCTGCAGTTATTGATAGACACACCCTATTCCGATGACTTTACAGTTAATAGTAATTGTCCTTCAAAGCTCTATTCATCAAGTTCATGTCAGATAACCGTTATTTTTAATCCAAAAACAACAGGACAAAAAAACTACAGCTTTACCGTTAATTCAAATGACCCAGATGAGCCACATATAACTGTATCAGTAAACGGATACGCTTTACCATCTCCTCCTTATATAGTTGTTTCTACGACTTATCTGGATTTTGGAGAGGTTTATGTAGGTGAGAAAAAAGATATGGATATCCTTATAAGAAATACTGGAGACCAGACACTTAATATAGACAGAATTTTCTCAGATACTGATGATTTTTATTACAGTAATAACTGTTCTTCTATTAAAGGCCATGATGAATGTACCCTTACAATTACTTTTTCGCCTACTTCTTTAGGTAAAAAAGATGGATTCATAACAATATACTCAGACGCACAGAATAAAAGTAATGTTTCTATATACGTTAAAGGAATAGGTTTAGAAAAACCAAAACCTGTGATTTCTATAAAAAAAGATGCTATTGATTTTGGAAAAGTTATAAAAGGTAGGAAAGTTACAAAATCGATTCTGATAGAAAATTTAGGAAACGCTGTTTTAAATATTCAGGCATCTACAGATAAGGATGATTTTTCGATTACATCAGACTGTAGAAGTGTACAACCTTCACAGAGCTGCTCTCTTGAAATAAGTTTTATACCTAAAACTGTTGGTCGTATATCAGGGTATTTAACGATTTCAACAAATGACCCTGACACAAAAACTGTAGATATACCCCTTTTGGGAGAAGGATTACCAGTTCCAAAACCTGTAATATCTTTACCTGTAGAGAGTCTGGATTTTGGTTCTGTTATATTGGAAGAAAAGAAAATCATGCCCCTTGAGATAAAAAATACAGGAAATGCAGACCTTCTAATAGACAGTATAGATATCAGTGATAAAAAGAACTTTTCTATAGAAGGAAACTGCGGACAGATAACTCCAGGAGAAAGCTGTGGTATAAATGTGGTGTTCAGTCCAAAAGTTGAAGGTGATATAGATACATTTCTAACCATTGTATCCAATGATGAATCTAAACCTACTATAAGACTACCTTTACATGGAAAAGGAAAACCAAAACCAAAACCTATTGCTAAAGTTGACCATCAGTCCCTGAATTTTTCAGATGTTATTTTAGGAAAAAGCAAAGAGCTTACAGTTAAACTAATCAATGAAGGAAATGCTCCTCTTAAAGTAAAAAATGTTTATATAACAGGTGGGGATAAAGAAAGTTTTTCTGTAGAAAATGACTGTAACAGTGTGGAACCAGGCAGAAGCTGTAACATAAATGTTACCTTCAGTCCAAAAAAAGCTGGTACTTTAAAAGGTTTTCTCATAATAGAAACAGATGATAAAAGTATTCAGGTTTTCTTATCAGGAACAGGAAAAGAAAAACCAGAACCAAAGGCTGAAATAGATAAAGAGGATGGTCTTAATTTTGGTTCGGTCTTTGTTGGAGAAACAAAAGAAAAAATAATAAGATTGTCAAACAAAGGTACAGCAGACCTTGAAATAAAGTCTATCAGGATTGAAGGGGATAAAGATGTTTTCAGTTTAGGTTCTATTAAAAAAGCTGAAACACAGTGCTCTGTTTTAAGGCCAGGAGAAACATGCATTATAACTGTTTTTTATAAACCAGACGGTTTTAAACAGAACTACGGACGTCTTGTGATAGAAACAAATGATAAGAATAATCCGAGATTTGAAATATCTCTTTCAGGTATAGGAACAGAAAAACCTGAGCCTGATATATTTGTTGAAAAATCTGTTAATTTTGGAATCGTTGAAATTGGAAAATCAGTAGAGAAAACTATTGAAATACAAAACAGAGGAAAAGCAGAGCTTGTCGTTGAAAACATAGTTGTTTCTGAAAATGGGAATTTTGAACTTAACGGAAACTGCTCAATCATAAAACCTGAAGAAAAATGCCAGTTAAAAGTAGTATTTCACCCAACAAAAGAAGGGGAAATAATAGGTTCATTAAAGGTTATCTCTAATGATCCTGACGAACCTGAGATAGATGTAAACCTCACAGGAAACGGTAAAAAACCATCTTTACCTGAAATATCTGTATCAAAAAAACTGATAAATTTAGGTACTCTTTTTATAGGAGAGAAGGAGATAAAAGAGTTTACTGTAGAAAATAAAGGCACAGCAGACCTATTTGTGGAAACTGTAATCTTAAATGGTTCTCAGGAATTCAGTGTTGAATCAGATTGTGGAACCGTGGAACCAGAAGGAAAATGTACAGTTTCTATCAGTTTCTCACCTCAAAGTGAAGGAAGAAAAACAGGAACAGTTATTATAAAAAGCAATGATCCAGACAAAAAAGAGGTCAGTATAAGGGTTATTGGTAAATCTATAAAAGTTCAGGAAGAGGAAGTTGACCTTAACAAAGATGGAAAAGCGGATGAAAATGATATACAGAAGCTTGTTGAAGATGTACTTGAAGAGAAAAAAGAAACCCTTTTAGACCTGAATGATGATAATGAAACAGATATCGTAGATATAATCCTTTTCTTAAAGGCTATAAAATTTATGGAAGGTAGATAAGATGTTATACAGATTAATTTTTCTAACTGCTTTATTTTCTTTTCTTATTTCCTGTGGAGGAGGAGGTGGCTCAGGTTCAGACAACACCGTCCAAAACCCATCACCAACTACAAAGGTATTTTCTATATATGCTGAAGGATGTTTTGGAGCTGTAGGTTTTCAGATAGAGTGTAGTATTTCACAGAATGTAAAAACCCAGGATGTAGTAGTAAAAAAAGGAGATTTTATAAAAAACTGGGATTTAAGCAGTTCTGTTGTAAACGGAAAATTAAAGATAATAGCTTACAACAAGGATTTATTTCCTATAAATTCAAACAACAGGATACTTTTATTTAAAATAAAAGCTCCAGATGGAACAGATATAAATAATATAACAAAAAAATTTGTTGATATTTCAGGAGTTACTATAGATACTGTAAATCTTTTCATTGAAAATTAGTCTTCAAAATACTCAGCACCCCCATGTTTTGTTTCCCATACAACAACTTTCTGAAGGGTGGGGTATTTCTCTTTTATCTTCTGATAAAGCCATCTTGCAACATTTTCAGCACTTGGGGAAAAATCGAAAACATCATTCATGCATTTATAATCAGGTAAGATTTCATCTAAAAGATTCTGAATCTCTATAAAATCAAATCCCATTCCCCCTTTATCTAACTTTTCAGCTTTAATAAAAACTTCAACCTCCCATGTATGACCATGGAGAGGTTCAGGTTTACCGTGGTAGTCTGTTAGATAATGGGCAGCCTGAAACTCTCTTTTTACCCTGACTATATATGGCATCAGATTAACTCCATTCCTGATTTTTTCTTTAATACATCAATAAGGTCTTCAATATTCTCAAATATTTCCTGTTCGCCAGTTTCCATATCTTTGAGTTCTGGTTTTTCTGATACAAAAACAACAAAAGATGCTCCCATCTTGTTTGAAAGTTTCATTTTTGATTTCATACTTCCTTCTTTCAAAATAAGCTCTGTTTTCATACCTTCTTTTCTTAATCTTTCTGCAACTTCGAGGGCTTTTATATTAAAGTCAGAGGTAACAGGAACAATAGCAAAGAGAAGTTTTTCTTCTGGAAGATTTTCAATTAAAAGCATAAGTCTCTCAATACCTGCTGCGAAACCCAATGCAGGTGTTTTTGGACCTCCTAACTGCTCAACGAGATAGTCGTATCTTCCCCCTGCCGCGACAGTTCCCTGAGCACCTATTTTATCTGTTATAAACTCAAAAACTGTATCAGTGTAGTAATCAAGACCTCTAACAAGCCTTGGGTTTTCATCAAAATCCACACCTGTGGCTTTTAGATACTCTTTTAGCTTTTCGTATCTTTCCAGACGTTCTTCAGGTAAAAAATCCAATAAAACAGGCGCATTTTTTGTTATTTCTCTGCAGGATTCAACTTTACAATCAAGAACCCTCAATGGATTTCTTTCAATTCTTTTTTTACAGTCTTCGCACAGCTCTTTCTCATACTCCTTTAGATAACTTTTTAAAATTTCCATATATTTTTTTCTACTTTCAAAATCACCAAGGGTGTTTATCTCTAATCTGACATTTATTCCAAGTTTATCTAATATATCTTTAACCATTTTTATTAATTCTGCATCTGCCATTGGAGAATCTACACCAAAAATTTCAGCTCCTATCTGATGAAACTGCCTGTATCTACCTGCCTGAGGTCTTTCGTATCTGAACATAGCTCCTTCGTAAAAGAGCTTATGGTAACCACCTTTCGCATATAATCTTTCCTCTATATATGCTCTTACAGCTGAAGCTGTACCTTCAGGTCTGAGGGCAACTTTTCTCCCCCCTTTATCTTCAAAGACGTACATCTCCTTTTGTACTATGTCTGTTTCTTCTCCTACAGAGCGAACAAAAAGGGAAACATCTTCAACATAAGGGAGTATAATTTCCTCAAAATTATATCTGTCAAACACCTCCCTTGCTGTATCTACAACAAATCTGTATTTTTTTGCATTTTCGCCATAAATATCCTGAAATCCCCTTATTTTTTTTATCTCAGACAAAATAAGCCTCCTGATGGTCTTTTAAAATAAAAATTTTAAGACGAAAATAGAGGAAATTAAAGAGTGGATTGGTATTTTCGAAAAGTTTTTTAGTCTGGTAATGCCATTTTGGGGCTTAGCCCCTATTTTGAAAGGGAGGAAGGCTTTCGCCTTCCTTTTTTATTTAGCAAGAGAAAGAGTTTCCACAACCACAGGAGCTTGCAGCATTTGGATTTTTGATTGTGAAACCACCACCCATAAAGTCATTTACATAATCAAGTTCAGCTCCACCGATGTAAGGTGCACTAAATTCATCTATAGCAATTTTTACACCGTTTTCAAGCTCAACAACTTTGTCATTTTCTGTGATTTCTTCATCAAATCCCATAGCGTACTGGAATCCTGAACATCCACCTGGTACAACCCTTACTCTGAGAATAGGATTTTCTATTCCCTGCTCATCAGCTATTCTTTTAATTTCATTTGCAGCAGCTTCAGTCACTTTGAAGTTTACAGTAGATTGCATTACAAATACCTCCATAATGTTAATTTGCTTACATTTTAGTTTATTACTCTATTATTAGTTATGACCATAATCAGAATGATAGCATATAGTATATACCTGAAGAGATGTAATTTTCTAAAGATATTTTGCTATCAAGGAGTTTTTCTAAGAAACCTTTTTGTTTTGTTAATTTTATTACCACAGCTTTCTTTATTTTGGCGAGTTTTTTTGCTTCATCTATTGCATCCTGAATATTGCCTAATCTATCAATAAGTCCAAGCTTTAGAGCTTCTTTTCCACTAAAAATTCTTCCATCTGCTATTTTCCTGAGTTTTTCCTTCGTTATAGGTCTGTATTTAACAATAGCGTCTAAAAACTGGTCGTAAACATCAAGTATCGTTTTTTCTATAAGTTTTTTCTGTTCAGGGGTTAATTGATGGTTAGGGTATAGTATATCTTTATTTTCTCCACTTTTTATATTTTCTATTTTTAGACCTATCTTTTCCATTATTTTTGTAGCATCAACATGCTGAATAATAACACCTATGCTTCCTGTTATTGTTCCAGGGTTTGCGAATATAACATTTGCAGGCGCAGATATGTAGTATCCCCCTGATGCTGCAACATTTTCCATAGAAACAACTACAGGTTTTTTATTTTTTATTCTCTCAATAGCCCTGTAAATAGACTGGGATGCGCCAACAGCTCCACCTGGACTATTAACATGAAGAACGATAGCTTTTATTGAATTGTCCCTTTCTGCCATTCTAAATTCTCTTATTATCTCTGTTGAATCTGATATAACACCATTAACACTTATAAGGGCTATTTTAGGTTTTGATTTATAAGAAATCACAGAAAACAGATAACCTAAAACAACTAACAATAATAAACCTATGGCTATTTTAATTTTCATTGAAACCTCCTTTTAGAAGAGCAGTTCTGGAATATGGATGAAATGGAGCTCAGGTAAT
>CAYTOE010000002.1:15244-34227 GCA_964439255.1 uncultured Aquificales bacterium | reverse complement strand
TCCCTTCATCCACAGCTTTTATTTTAAAAAGAACAACCTTTCCGTAAGGGACTGTTATATCATCTGGCTTATATCCTTTTTTTGAAACTTCTATATAAACAGTAACATCTGGTTTTTCCTCTGTCTTTGTAGAACAGGAACTAACCCATATTATCTGTAAACTTAATATACCTATTAATAAGGTTTTCAAGCCTTTTGATTTTCTCATCTATATTTTTAACCATGTTTTTTATATTTTCTTTCTCTTCCTGTGTTGCTTTTTTTAACTGCTTTAAAAGGTTTTCTTTCTTTTCCTTTAAACTGTTTATCTGTGAAGCTATTTCTACTCTGATGTCAGATGTGTTTAGCTGCTTTATACTTTCTCCATAAGAAAGAGAAAAAACAGTTAAAAATATAAGAATTAAAAATTTTCTCATTTCTTCCCCACTAAAGTTTTTAGGTGTTTATAAATGTTTTCGACCTGTTTTTTTAGTTCATCAAAAGAACCTGTGTTGTTTATTACAAAATCTGCATATTTCACTTTTTCTTCTACTGGCATCTGTGATTTTATCCTTTTTAAAGCTTCCTCTTCAGTCATTCCTTTCTTTACAAGTCTTTCTAACTGGAGATTTTCAGGTGCATAAACAACAATAACTTTATCGTAGTTTTTGTAAGAGCCTGTCTCTATCATCAAAGGTACTTCAACAACAACAACAGAATCTGGGTCTTTTTTTTCAATCTCTTTCAATCTAAGCTGTATCTCTTTAAAAACAAGGGGATGGATAATACTTTCAAGCTCCTTTTTCTTTTTTTCATTTTCAAAAATAATAGAAGCTAACTTTTTCCTGTCAATTTCCCCTTTTTCATCAAAAACATCTCCAAACTTTTCCCTTATCTGTTCTTTAACTTCCTTTTTTTTCAGCAGGTCATGAACTATTTTATCTGCATCTAAAACATAAGCTCCTAAATCTTTAAAAATCTTTGAAACTGTGGATTTTCCAGTTCCTATAGAACCTGTTAAACCAACCTTTAACAATTAGATTACCTTTCTATTTTTTATTTCCTCTATGTACTCCTTTTTACCATCAACATAAATAAGAGTCCACTGGGCTAATCTCTCACCTAATCTTCTGCATGCCTCTATCTCTTCATCCTTTCTCGGTTCTCCTGCCACAGTTGCTCCGTAATGGAGTGTGAATTTATCTCCTACATAATCTGTGATTCCAAAAACCAAAAATCCAAAGTTCATAAGAACAGTAAGTATAGACATACAGGCTATTTCAGCTCCTCCGCCTATACCACCTTCTGAAGAAAAGGCACATCCAATTTTTCCATCAATTTTTCCCCACAGGTCTAACATCTCATCCCAGAACTTTTTCATTTTCCAGGAAAGAACACCCATCTGTGTTGGACTTCCTACAGCTATGCCATCACACCAGAGGATATCCTCTTTTGTTGCCTCATCAACGGAAAGAACCTTAACCTCAACCGGATATTTTTTTGCACCTTCAGCCACAAACTCTGCCATTTTTTTTGTATGACCTGTTGTTGAATCATAGAGGACAAGTATGTTAGCCATTCTCTTCCCCCTAAAATTTAATCTATAACTTCTATTTTTGCTCCTTCTCTATCGATATCTAACACTTTGTATTGAGCTCTTATTCCTTCTTTTTCAAATGCAGAAACCATCTCTAAGCCTATTTCGTCAAAATTTTTATCAGAGAGAGCAAGTATGGTACTTCCAGCCCCACTTAAAGAAGCTCCAAGGGCACCAGCTCTATAAGCTGCATTTATGACACTATCAAAGCCAGGGATAAGCTTCTTCCTGTAAGGTTGGTGAAATCTATCTTCCATTGAAACTTTTAAAAGCTCGTATCTTCTGTTTTGTAAAGCTGATATAAAAAGGGAAACTCTTTGAACATTGAATATACCATCTTTCAACGGTATTTCTTCTGGAAGAACAGAACGGGCTTCTTCTGTTGAAAGTTCAAAATCTGGAATAACAACAACCGCTTTAAGGTCTTCTGGAAAATCAATCCTGTTGTAATAAGTTTTTCCATCTTCTAAAAGGGCTGTTATAAAACCACCTTTCCATGCAGGTAAGAGATTATCTGGATGGGGTTCAAAATGGTAAGCTATTTTGAAAAACTCTTCATCTGTTAACTCTTTTTTATTTACAAAAAAGCTAACTAAAATCGCTCCAACAATAGCTGTTGCACTACTACCCAATCCCCTTGCAACCGGTACATTGTTTATCTGTTTTAGCTTTGCCCCGTGGAATGTTTTCCCTTTTAACTCGCAGGCGTATTTTAAAACCTTTATAAAAAGGTTTTTATCTGGATTTTTTAAAAAAGGATTATCTGGATATGTTTCTATCTCAACAGAATTACTTTCCTCAACTATAAACTCATTGTAGAGTGTCAGGGCAAGTCCAAGTGTATCAAAACCTGCCCCTAAGTTTGCCGTTGTAGCTGGTACTTTTACCTTTATTTTCATTTTTCAACCTATCTTATTGGATAGCTTAATCTCCCTTCTAAAATATCAACGTACTCTTTTATTCCTTTTTCAAGGTTGTACTTAGGTACAAAACCAAGTTCTTTTTTTATTTTTGTCATATCTGCCTGGGTATATTCCTGATAGAAATCGTAAGGGCAATCAAAGTACTCAGGTTCAAAATCTGTTCCAAGAGCTTTATTTAGAAGGGCGATAACCTCATTGAAAGAACGGGCTTCTCCACTTCCAACATTGTAAACAGTTGATTTTGGAGCTTCTTTTGCAAGGATAGTCGCTTCAACAGCATCCTTTACATAAACAAAATCTCTTTTCTGTTCACCCCATTTGAAAATTCTCGGTCTTTTACCTGATTTCATCTGGAGGTAAAGCTGAAAAATCATACTTGCAAATTTTCCTTTGTGGGCTTCTCCTGGTCCATAAACGTTGAAGTATCTGACCCCAACAGCTTTCAAACCTGTTTTTTCAGAATAATCCCTTGCTATATTGTCCATTATGTACTTTGAGAATGCATAAACATTTTCAGGAGACTTTTCCCTGTCTTCTTTTAATGGAACATGCTCTTTAACATTTCCATAAACAGAGGCTGAAGAAGCATAAACAACAATGGCTTCATTATCGTAGGCAAGCTCAAGTATATTTTTGAAACCATCTACATTCCTTCTCATCATAAGTTCCTGGTCTGTAACAGTTGTGTCAGTTATTGAAGCAAGATGAAATATAAGGTCTGGCTGGAAATCATCTACCTTAAAGAATATCTCGTCTGTTGAAACATCACAGGCTAAAACTTCACCTCTAAACTTTTTTAAATTTTTAAAATTTGCACTTGAAAAGTCATCCAAAATTAAAATTTTGCTTTCCGGATACCTTTCCTGAAGTGTAAGAGCAAGGTTTGCTCCTATAAAACCAGAACCACCTGTTATGAGTATACTGTTTGGTTTTACCATTTCCTTACCTCTTTATGTAGGTTCAATATAGAAAAGTTCCTGGCCGTACTCTACAGGCTGACCATTTTCAACTAAAATCTTTACAACCTTTCCGTTAACATCACTTTCAATCTCATTCATAACTTTTAAAGCTTCGATTATGCATAAAACCTGTCCTTTTGAAACGATATCTCCTTCTTCAACAAAAGGTGGTGCTCCCGGTGAAGGAGCTCTGTAAAATGTTCCAACAAGTGGTGATTTTATAACGTGGTACTTTTTTTCAGATATTGATTCAATTTCTACTGTAGCTCCTGTTCCCTTTATCTCTTCTTTAACTTCTACAACAGGTATTTGAGTAGGTGCAGAGATAACCTCTTTTGGACCAACGTACTGTTTTATTTTTATCTTTCCTTCAGGGGTCTCAAACTCTACTTCTTCTATTTTAGTACCTTTTATCTTTTCTATTATTTCAAAAATAAGGTCTTTGTTCATAACAAACCCCTTTTATTCATTTACTCTTTCAATATACGTTCCTGTCCTTGTATCAACCTTTATTTTATCCCCTTCGTTAATAAAGAGAGGAACTTGAACTATAGCACCTGTGTCTATTTTTGCGGGCTTTAATGTGTTTGTAGCTGTATCCCCTTTAAAACCTGGTTCAGTTTCAACAACTTCATAAACAGCTGATTTCGGAAGCTCAATACCTATAGGTTGACCTTTATCTAAGAAAATATAAACTTCCATCCCTTCTTTTAAAAACTTAGCCTCATCTTCCATTAAAGAGGCAGGAACAGATATCATATCCCCTGTATTGGAATCAATAAACCAGTAAGAGTCTCCATCAAAGTATGAATAAGCCATCTGTCTCTGTTCAAAATCTGCAAGCTCAATAGAGTCTGAGGATTTGTAAGTTATTTCTATAACGTTTCCAGTTTTCATGTTTTTTGCTTTAACCCTGACAAAGGCCTGTCCTTTTCCTGGTTTAACGTGGTCATAACCTAAAACCCTGTAAGGCTGTCCATCATGAACAATAAACATGTCTTTTTTAATCTGATTAATACCTATTTTTACGCCCATTTATACCTCCAAAATTTTAGCTTTCTCAGCTTAATAATTTTATCATAGGGTTTTTGTGTGAAAAGATAGAGAAACAGATTTAAATCTAAATTATTGTATTTAAATTTTTTTATAAAAAAATACTAAAAAATATTGCAAAAAATTACCTTCTTACTAAATTTATTTAATGTAAATATGATAAAAATCAATATAAGGAGGGCAGAAAGATGAACTTTGAAAAGTACGTTGCAAATGCAAATGTGTTCCTAAAAGAGTTAGCGGAAGAGTTAGGTGTTCCTGAAGATAAAAACAGGGCTGCAAGAATTTTAAGAGCTGTGCTCCATGCATTCAGAAGAAGGTTAACACCTGAAGAGTTTTTAGATATGGTTGCGCAACTTCCAATGTGTATTAAAGCTATAGCTGTTGATGGATGGAGAATAGACCAATCACCAGATAAAACAATAAAAGATGTGGAAGATTTAGTACATGTTGTTATGGAAGAAGATGGAAGAACAGCTCCAAGAGACCTTGGTAATGAAGAACATGCGAGACAGGCTATAAAAGCCGTTATAAGAGTAATTAAAAGACATGTTTCTGATGGAGAAATAAAAGATGTTGAGGCAGAGCTTCCAGAGAAAATAAAAAGATTTATAGAAGAAGCCTGATATACCGCCGTTCAGGCGGTTATCTTACTATTACATACCCATAAATTTTTTCAGGTTTTCCCTTTTTTATCTCTTTATAAATCTCATTTAGTGTTGAACCTGTTGTAAGAATATCATCAAATACAAGAATCTTTTTATTCTTTATATTTCCTTTCAGTTTAAAAGCATTTTTTAAGTTTTTTAACCTATCTTTTTTATCTAAATTAGCCTGAAAATCTGTTTCTCTTACTTTTATCAGTACCTCTTTTATCAAATACCTGGGAAAAATATGGAGAAGTATCTCTCTTAGATGGTTGAACTCCCTTTCTCTGTAAACCTTTTTAGAAATAGGTACGTATGTTATTAAATCTATCTCTTTTTCCTTCACAAAAGTTGTTATATCATCCCTGATGATATCTGCTATATCTTTTGAAAGGCCTTTTATTTTGTTTAATTTGTACTCAGCTATCAGCTTTATTATTTTTTCTGTCCTTGATGAGAATACCTGAATATAGTCGTATTTTTTCACTTTTAAACATTTCTGACAGTTTTCTGTTGGAGCACCACAACTTTTACAATAAATGGCTGGAGTTTTTTTAATTTTACCTAAGCATTCATTACAGACAGCATTTTGATTATCAAAATAAAAAGCATTTTTGCAGATAATACAACTTTCTGTAAAAAAGATATTTTTCAAATCATTCAAAAAAATCATGTTATTAACCAGTTATGATTTAAAGGACCATGTCCTTTTCCAATGTTCAAAGAGTTTTCTATAGCCCCATGGATATATGCCTTTGCTAATCTTATGGCCTTTATTGGGTCTCTTATTCTTGCAAGATAAGCAGCTATAGCAGCCGAGTATGTACAGCCTGTCCCATGGGTGTTTTTAGTTTTTATATAGGGAAATCTAAGTTCAATAAACTCATTTCCATCATAAATTATATCAACTGTTTCTTTATCCTGTATTAAATGTCCCCCTTTTAAAACAACATAACCTTTGTTTATCTTATGAATCTGCTTGGCAGCTTTTTTTACGTCATCTAAGTTTTTTATCTCAACACCTGATATAACTTCTGCTTCTGGAATGTTTGGTGTTATGACAAGGGCTTCAGGAAGAAGTTTTTTTATGTATATATCAATAGCATCTGCAGATAAAAGGTTTTTCCCATTTTTTGATTTAAAAACTGTATCAACAACAAGATTTTTAATCTTAAACTGTTTAACAGCCGCTACAACAGCCTCAACAACATCTTCTGTTAGTAGCATACCAGTTTTAGCGCTATCTAAACCTATGTCTTTAACAATAGTTTCTATCTGTTTATAGACAAAATCACCATTTACAGGGTATATATCTTTTACCCCTGTTGTATTCTGGGCTGTCAATGAGGTTATAACAGCCATTCCATAAACATTTAAAACTGTAAAAACCTTTAAATCAGCCTGTATGCCGGCACCACCGCTGTTATCAGAACCTGCTACTGTTAAAACTTTTAACATTTCTTATTAACCTTTTAAAAAAAATTTATTAAAATAATTTACAGTAAAGAAAATTTACCATTGAAAATAACAATAAAAAAATTTAACTTAAAGTTGAGGTTTAGTGTAGGGGGTCAAAATGGAAAAGTCTAACAGTTTAAAAAGGGGGTTCAGCTTTCTACCTATCCTGATTCTATTAATAATCCAGCAATCTTTTGCAGGTAAGCTTTTCTTATTCACAACACCTTCTACATCTGATAACTCCATAACCTTTTCCGATGAGGCAAGAGATTATGTTGCTAATAATAATATAGACTACAATCTTGACCCATCAATGCCATCTCCTCTGGGAAATAGAACTGGGGTTAAATTTGTTTATCTTCCTTCACCAGGGGGAATAAATGACGGGGATATAATCGTTTTTAGCATAACAAATGGCTATTTTTCTGAAAAAATGAGAAAATGCTGGCTTGTTTTTTATGAACAAAACGGAATAGATAATGATTTTAATGGAATAGGAGATAGAAATTACGATTATAACCACGATGGGGATTCCTTAGACTCTATTGTTGTAGGAGAAAGTATTGGAATATATGATACAGAAATATATATGAGAATAGTTGAATCAGACCCTTATCCTTCAGGAGGTCTTCTCTACCTCGCATGTGCTGAAGACAACGAACCACCTATAAGTTCTGCGGATTCAGACTCCATGGCACCTATAACATATGATGAAATGTACAATCTTGTTATTAACTTTAAGAAAAGAAAACCTACAGATATAGGAGTAAGGGGTTCTGATGAATCGAATATATGCCTTAATGTATCTGAAGCTTACAGCTGCTGTCCACAGGCTTTTTTAGATGACCTCACGACAGATGATGTGTGCTTTATAAAATTTAAAAAGCAGTTTTCTCTTTCTATTCATCCTTCTCTATCAGTAATAGATACATATCCAGAATCTTTAGGTTCTGTAGATTGTTCAAACTCCAAAGATGGTATTTTCAAATGTTATGATACCTCTTACAAACCAGGTTCAGGATTTGAGGATATAACAGGGAGTATAACAACATCTGATAGCTGTACAGATAGGTTTGCTACAGGTGGATGGATAAGGCTTGAAAATGACCCTTCAGGTGAAATTGAAGATTACATACATATTGGAACGTCAGGATGGAAAGCCAAATTTTATGCTTATCTTTATGATGTCAGTGGGAAATACTCATGTGATAACTCTTCAACAGGTTATAAAGGTTTAGACTTAAATAGAGTATTTATAGACAACAATGGAAATAAAGGAACTGATGCCGATTTAGACCATACAAGACCCGGAATAAACGATATAAAATTTAAACCAGGAAGGGAATGTTCTGTTGAAGATATAAACGTCTTAGAAAGTGGAACAGCATCAAGTACAAAGATAATACTACCCCATGGTGGTTTCTGGGAAGATGATATATATGTTGGGGTTACAGGAAATGACAGGCTTAAATGGGTAAAATGGGGTCTTGATATTAGTCTGTCTATCATAGCTCCAGATAATACAGAAGCTTATACGTATGAGATGGATGAAACTGATCCATCTGTAATAAAACTTATAAATAGCTGTTGCTATGAAAATGACCCTGTACCTTACTTCCTTAAATGGGAACCTAACGGAGATGAAGCTTATATTCCACATTTACTAAACAACAGCCTCACATACGTAAAAATTTCAAACAACTCCTGCTGGGATGCTGAAGTATATGCAAGAGTTTGGGATGAAAAAGGACATGTAGTAGATAATGTGTATCTCGGTACTGTCCCAGCACATGGAGGAAAAATAGTATGGGGCAATGAAATTTTTGCAAAAGCCCATGCCCTTAACCCTGAAATCGGAGGAGGGTATGGAACATTCTCGGCAATACTTACTGTGGGTGCACCTAAAAGAGATGTTGAGTTTGCAGTTGGTGATTCAAGGGCAGGAAAAGGAAAAATGCTTCCTGTTTACGACTTAAACGGTGAAGAGCTTTACTATAGAAATGTTGATTTTGATGAGGATATTTTTGAGAAGTGAAGATGAGTAAAAGTTGCGGATGCAAGAGTAAGTTTAATGCTGTTTTTATGAAAAATCTGGAATGGTACCTACACCATGTTTATGGAGATTACAAAAGAGAACTTTTCAACAGACTTGGGAAAAAGGTTCTTGAAATAGGTGTAGGTACAGGAACAAATCTTCCCTACTACAAACCAGAAACAGATTTAACAGCAATAGAGCCAAGTAAAGATATGCTGAATTTTTTCTTAAAAAAAGCTGAGAAATATCCATTGAATATATACCTTAAAGAAGGTTTTGCTGAAAATTTACCTTTTGAAGAAAACAGTTTTGATTCTGTTGTATCAACACTGGTCCTATGTAGTGTTTCTTCTCCAGTTAAAGTAATAAAAGAAATAAAAAGGGTATTAAAGCCAGGAGGTACGTTTGTATTTATTGAACATATTAAGGCTCCGGAGAAAACCATCACCTCAAAAGCACAGGACATTTTTCACAAAAGCTGGAAATGGTTGTTTGAAGGGTGTGATATCAAAAGAGATACAGAAAAAACAATAAAATCATTCTTTAAAAATGTCCAATTAAGAAGAATAAAATTTAACAGTCCATTTATACCTGTAAACTACCATATAATAGGCTATGCTGTTAAGTAGTTCTCCTGAATTACTTCATTCCCATGTTGAATTTCTCTCTTCTATTAGACCATTTAGAAATTACAAAAATATACACTCTTTAAATGAAGCTGCAGATTATATAAAAGATGTGTTTTCAAATTACTCAGGGAATATCCATGAACAGATATTTTCAGTAGAAAATAATGAATACAGGAATATAATCGCATCTTTTAATACTTTATCAGAAAAAAGGATTATTATAGGTGCCCATTATGATGTGGCAGGGGATACTCCTGGAGCGGATGACAATGGAAGCGGAGTAGCAGGTCTGTTAGAGATAGCAAGGATTCTGTCAATTGTTGAAAATAAGCTTCCCTTAAGGGTTGATTTAGCTGCATACTCCCTTGAAGAACCTCCATTTTTTGGAACAGAACATATGGGCAGTTTTATCCATGCAAAATACCTAAAAGAAAATAAAGTAAATGTTGAAGTTATGATATGTCTTGAGATGATTGGATATTTTTCAGATGAGGAAAATTCACAGAAATACCCTTTACCATTATTTAAACTGTTTTATCCTACAAAAGGAAATTTTATAGGTGTTGTGGGAAAAATAGGTCAGAAGAAAATAACAGAAAAAATAAAAAAATTAATGGAAAGCAACTCTAACATTTCCATTTTTTCTGCAAACTTACCATCTATCATCCTTGGTGTTGACCTTTCTGATCATAGAAATTTCTGGCATTTTGGTTTTAATGCTGTAATGGTTACAGATACTGCATTTTATCGAAATCCTAACTACCACAGAAGAACAGATACTGTTAACACCCTTGATTTTGAAAGAATGTCCCAGGTTATAAACGGCGTTATTAATGTGTGTCTGAACTTCTAAATACAAAAACATATCAATATGACAAACATCATAAATAATGAATTTTATTACTAATATGTTAGTTAGTATAAACTAACCAAATACGGGGGAAGAAATGGATTTACTAACATTATCTCGACTCCAGTTTGGAATGACAGCCTTTTATCACTTCCTGTTTGTACCTCTTACATTAGGTCTGGCATTTATGATTGCTATTATCAAAACAATCTATCTAAAAACAAAAGATAAAAGGTATGACGATCTTGCTATGTTTCTTATGAAGCTTTTTGCTATCAACTTTGCTGTTGGTGTGGCAACAGGTCTTACTATGGAATTTGAGTTCGGTACAAACTGGTTCCAGTACTCAAAGTTTGTAGGCGATATATTTGGGGCTCCTCTTGCAATTGAAGGTCTCATGGCTTTCTTCCTTGAATCAACCTTTATTGGACTGTTTCTCTTTGGAAAGGACAGGGTATCAGATAAAATGCACACCTTTGCTGCATGGATGGTAGCTTTAGGCAGTACCCTTTCTGCCCTCTGGATACTGATTGCCAACTCATGGATGCAAACTCCAGCAGGTTATAAGATTGTTGAATCTCCACAGGGTGTTAAAGCTGTTTTAACAGATTTCTTTGAAGCAGTTATAAATCACTCAACAGCTATCAGATTTTTACACTGTGTTGATGCCGGTTATATAGTTGGTGGATTTTTTGTTATGGGAGTTATGGCTTTTTACCTTTTAAGAAACAGACATGTAGAAATTGCAAAGGCAGGATTAAAATTTGCCCTTATTTTTACAGCTGTTGTTTCTCTCATACAGATTATTTTTGGAGACCTGCATGGATATCAGGTTACACATACACAGCCTTTAAAAATGGCTATGATGGAAGGTAAATGGGAAACTGAAAAAGGTGCATCTTTAGATCTGTTTGGTATTATTGACCAGGAAAAAGAGGAGACAAAGGTTCTGTTAAAAATCCCTTATCTTCTCAGTATCCTTTCTTATCATGATCCATACGCAGAGTTTAAAGGTATAAAAGATATAATCAAGGAGTATCAAAACTATGCTAAAAAAGCTGAAGAAAGGATACCTTTACTTGAAGAAAAACTGAAACAGCTTGAAAGCTCCAATGCCTCAGAAGAAGAGATAGAGAAGGTTAAGTCTGAACTTGCACAGGCTAAAGCTGAGGCTAAAGCTTACAACATATCAGTAAAAGACCTTCCTTCTGTAGCACTGGTATTCACAACATTTCACCTTATGGTCTATTTAGGATTTTTCTTTGCATTTGTAACAATATGGGGATTATGGCTCTTAAAAAGAGGAACACTCTATACAAGTAAAGCTTTCTTATGGACTGTACTTTTATCCATTCCTCTACCATTTATTGCCACAAATTTTGGGTGGATTGCAGCAGAAGTAGGAAGACAGCCATGGCTTGTTCAGGGAGTTTTACTGACAAAAGATGGTGTTTCTTTCCATCCAACAGGAAATGTTCTGTTCTCTCTTTTATTCTTCACAGGTATATACACAGCGATTTACTTTGTATTTATGTACGCTATGATAAAGGCTATTAAAAAGGGTCCTCAGGAAAGCAGAGAGGAAACAGTTCCTCCATCTTCACCATCTGCAACAGTTACTGCATTTTCAAAAATTGACAAAAATGTGTAAGGAGGAGAAAAGATGCCTTTAGAGATGTTTACAACCTTAGAAGGTATATGGTTTCTTTTAGCCGGGGTATTTCTTGTAGGGTACGCTTTAACTGATGGGTTTGACCTTGGCAGTGGAATGTTAACAGTTTTCACAGATAAAGATGAAAACAGAAGATTGCTTTACAATGCAGTAGCTCCAGTCTGGGATGGTAATGAGGTTTGGCTTATAGCAGGTGGAGGAATGTTATTTGCTGCATTTCCTATTGTTTATGCTGCTTCTTTCAGTGGGTTCTATTTAGCTATTCTTATTGTCCTATGGGCTCTTATTGGAAGAGCTGTTGCCTTTGAATACAGAAATAAAAAGGAAAGTCCCCTCTGGAGAAAAACATGGGACTGGATTTACTGGATTGGAAATTTTGTTCCAGCCCTTTTATTTGGAGTTGCTGTAGGTAATGCTGTAGTTGGTGTTCCTATTGATCAGCAGGGAGTGTACCACGGCTCATTTTTCACACTTTTAAGACCTGCTCCTCTTCTAATGGGACTTGTAGCTGTCTTTATGTTCCTTATGCATGGAACAGCTTATCTGCTGAGAAAAACAGAAGGAGAGGTTTTTAACCTTGCTAAAAAGTTTGCCTATATAGGCTTTTTTGGATACATAGTTACACTTATAATTACAGATTTCCTTCTTGTTATTACAGCACCTGAACTCTACTCAAACTACTTTAAGTACTTTGGGTTCTGGATAGCTCCAGTTATGATCATTTTAGGACTTTTCCTTTTCTTTAAAAACCTGATTTCTGAAAAGTATGAAAAGGTTATATACGGTTCTACATTAACAACTCTTGGAACTGTTTTAACAATTGCATTTGCAACATATCCTGTTCTTATGAGATCCACAATAAATCCTGAATTTAACCTCACAATTTGGAACTCTGCATCATCCCATATAACACTTACAGTGATGCTTGTAGTAACACTTCTCTTAATGCCTGTAGTTATCTTCTATACAGCGTATGTTTACAGAGTTTTTAAAGGGAAGGTTTCATTAGAAGGTGGATACCACTAACTTACTCCACTTGTCCACCTTTTTTCTCCATTTTCAGGGGCTGTCAGCCCCTCTTTTTATAACAGATACTCTTTTAGCCTTTTAACACCTTCTTCCATATGATCTATACTTTTTGTGTAAGCAAAACGTATATACTTATCAGTTCTGTTATTTCCAAAATCTATCCCTGGAGTTACAGCTACATGTATCTTTTCAAGAAGTTCCTTTGCAAACTCATAGGAGTTATCTGAGTACTTTTCTATATTTGCCCACAGATAAAAAGCACCTTCAGGCTTAGCATCTATCTCAAAAATTGTTGATAACTCTTTGTAAAGAAAGTCTCTTCTTTCTTTGTATGTTTCAGTTATTAAAGACAGATGGTTCCAGTCAAAGGCACCTAAGGCTCCGTATTGACTCAATGTAGGGGGTGATATAAAAACATTCTGCATTACAATCTCTGCTTTTCTCACAAGTTCCTCTGGAAGTATAATCCATCCAAGCCTGAAACCGGGCATACAGAAATATTTTGAAAAACCATTTATCACAATAGCTTTGTCTGAAAACTCTAAAGCTGTATGCTCATACTGGTCATAAACAAGACCATGGTATATTTCATCTGAAATAAAGTAAATGTTTTGTTCTTCACAATAATCAACAAGCTCTTTTAAGATTGATTTCTGATACAGATTTCCAGTTGGATTATTTGGAGAGGATATCTGAACAGCTTTTATATCTTTGTACTCTTTTAGATGCTCAACAGTAAGCTGATAGTTTGTTCTTTTATCAACAGGTATAAGAACAGGTTCTATATCAAGAATGTAGGAGAAGTTTTTATAACAGGGATAAGATGGGTCTGAAAATGCTAATTTTTCACCTGTATTCAAAGTTACTGTATAAGCTACAAGAAAAGCTCCTGATGTTCCTACAGTTAAAGCTATCCTCGATGGAGATATCTCAACTTTGTACTTTTCATAATAAAACTCAGCGATTTTTTCCCTTAGTTCAGGAAGACCTAAACTCTCAGTATAATGGTTGAGCCTGTTTTTTACGGCTTTTTCTGTTTCTTCCCAGACAGATGGTGGTGGTTGAAGGTCTGGTTCTCCTATCTCAAAATGAACAACATCTCCTATTTTTGAGGCTTCCTTCACAATATCCATTACAATAAAAGGAGATACATTATCCAGTCTTCCCATTCAGCTTTTCCTCAAATCTTTTGTAAGAGAAAATATCGAAATATCTACTTTTAACGTTATGCTTAAACAAATCAACAAACAGTTTAGAAGTTATAGGTGCTAAAAGTATCCCATTTCTATGGTGTCCAGTTGCATAGTAAAGATTTTTTACTCTTCCCTCACATATTATTGGTTCAAAATCAGGGGTTGCTGGTCTGTATCCATACCAGAATTCCTGTAAATTCCTTTCTACCATATGGGGAAATGTTTCTTTTAAACCTGTTAGCAGCTGTAGAATACCTTTTACAGTGTTTCCATCCTTAAATCCTACATTCTCTTCGGTTGCACCTACAACAAGTCTTGTATAACTCTTCCTTGGAATAAGATATGCTTTACTTCCAAAAAAGACTCTGTCTATGTCATCTGGTTCAATATCTGTAGCTAACATTTCTCCTTTTACAGGAAAAACAGGAATATTTTCTATTTCACCAGACCATGCACCTGCTGCTATGATACATATATCACCTACTAAAAGCCCTTTATCTGTTTTAACCCCTTGAAATCTTCCCTTACTTTCAAAAATCTCTATAGCTGTTGTTCCTTCATAAAGTTTTACCATAGTTTTTCTTCTTATATAATTTTCGAGGGCGAGCATCAAAAGTCTGTTATCCACCTGACTATCATCTGGATACAAAACACCACCAACTATATTTTCACCTAAAGATTTATACATATCTTCAATCTCTTTTCTATCTAACCAGCCACCTGTAAGTCCGTATTTTCTGTACTCTTCAAGGTTTTTCTTTAACTTTTCAGCTTCCTCTTCTGAGTAAGCTGGGCAGAATATTCCAGACTCCCAGTAATCAACCTTCATATCTGTATCGTTTTCTATACTTTCAACATAGCTTTTGTACATATTCCTTGCTTCTATACAAAAATCAAAGAAGTCATTGATAGGGAGACCCTCTGATTGGGGTGCAAGCATACCTCCAGCAACCCAGGAAGCTCCTCTTCCTATTCTTTCCCTCTCAACAAGAACAACCTCGAAACCTTCTTTATAAAGGTCCCGGGCAATAGTTAAACCAATAATACCTCCTCCAATAATAATGATTCTCATTTTATCTTCTCCTTTCATATACTTACTTTCATTCCATCTTCAGCTGCCACAACAGGTACTCCACTCTCCCTTTGAAGTGCCTCTGCTATTGCCTTAGGATTCGATTTTAACATTTCTACGCTAAAATGTGTAATAACACTTTTTTTTGGTTTAAGTTTTTTCAACATATTCAAAACATCAATGGAAGATAGATGCTGTATGTTTCCTTTTGGGTTAACAAAAGTTGTATTAAAAATCATTAAATCAGCTTCAGATGGATATCCATACAGCATTTCCTCATAAAATTTCCCACATGGAACATAAACAACCTTTTTTCCATTGCCAATAAACTCTAAACCATAAGTTTCTGCTCCAGCATGTATATGCTTTATTAATGTTCTTATTTTCACATTTTTAAATTCAAACTCTTTTCCTTCTTTTTCAATACCTATCTGTTTAATACCTTTTTTTAAATATTTAAGAAGAATAGGTTCCTCCCCTGAAACAACATCTTCAGGACATACCAGTAAAGGTAACTGTTTTTTTGTACTTTCTGTTGCAGATTCTAAAACTGCGTTCAAATCTGAACTGTGGTCTAAATGTCTGTGGGAAACAACAACAATATCTATATCCCTTGTATCAAAACCCCTTTCAAAAATTCTTACAAGGGATCCTGGTCCAGGGTCTATCAGTACATTTATTCCTCCAAGGTTTAACCACATTCCCCCTGAATGTCTAAGCTGGCGAAATACAACTACTCTCCCTCCTCCTGTACCTAAAAATGTGAGTGTATCTGTTAACAAATCAGCCTACCCCCTTCAACAGGAAGAAACGCTCCTGTTGTAAAATCTGTTTCAATTAAATATTTTACCCCTTTCCATACCTCTTTTTCTCCAGCCCATTTTTTCAAAAGTGTTTTTTTCAAAGGGATTTCTAAATCTTCTAATCCTTCAGCAGGTACAATAGGACCTGGAAGAATTGCATTCACAAGAACATAGGGAGCAAACTCTTTTGCAAAAGCTTTTGTCATTGTAAGCATAGCCCCTTTTGAAATAGAGTACGGCGTGAAATCTTTATATGGCCTGAGAGCAGAGTAGTCAGATATATTGATAATTCTACCTTCCCTGTTCTGGTACATAATTTTTCCAAGTTCTTTCGAAAGGAAAAAAGGAGCTTTTACATGAATGTTATAAAAAAGGTCTAAATCTTCCTCTGTAGCTTTATCTAAAGGGGTGGGATAGTAAATTGAGGCATTGTTTATCAGTATGTCTATTTTTTTGAAGAAAAGAACAGTTTCCTTTATTAAAAACTCAATATCTTTCATAACAGTAAAATCCGCTTTTATGGGCAAAACTTTTACTCCTTTTGAAAATGCAAGCCTCTCTAACTCTTCTATTCCTTCTTTTGAGGAATGATAGTGGAGAACAACATTAGCTCCTTCTTCTATTAAATTTTTTGCAATCTCTTTTCCTATCCTTTTTCCTGCTCCTGTTACAAGGGCATTTTTTCCTTTTATTTCCATAGTCAGCTCCTTTATTAATTTTAATTTAAAATTATGAATATTAAGTTTTTTTAACAAATTTTTAATATTCTCTTAACAGATGATAAATATAATCAATAATTGAAGAAATTTCAGGAGGTTTTTAATGAAAAAAACCCTTTTAACAGTTGCCATTTTAGGCATAACAGGTATCTCCGTAGCCCAGGAAATAAACAACCCCATTGTCAAAAAGCTTTTAGAAAAGGGAATAATAACAAAAGAGGAAGCTATCCAGTTAGATAAAAGAAAAGCAAAAGATAAAGGAAAACTTATCGGGAGTTTTGAGAAGGTAAAATTCAGCGGTGTAGCTTACTTAGGTTACACATTTATAGACAGAAAAGATGGAAAAGATGAAGGGGATTTTGAGATAAGAAGGGGATATGCAATTATAAAAACGTACTTTAATAGTAAGGATTACTTTAGATTCACATTGGACATAACAAAACATGCCCACAAAGATAATTCAGACCAGGGAAATGAACTTGATGTAAAATTTAAACACCTGTACATATATAAAAATATATCTTCATACATACCTAATACAGGTTTTGAGTTTGGTCTTGTTCATACACCATGGCTTGATTTTGAAGAGCATTCTGGATGGTGGTACAGGTCAATATCTAAAACATTTTATGAGTCATCCGATGGCGCTCATCTTTTGCCTTCAGCTGATCTTGGAATTGATTTTAAAACAAAAACAGAGCATTTTTCTGCAGAGTACGGTATATTCAGTGGAGAAGGGTATGACCACATAGGAAGAAGTGACAGAGGAAATGCTCCAAGCAGACCATCTATAGAGGGAAGATTCACGTGGCATATATATGGAGGTGGAACATTAAGGTATATAAGAGGACATGGAAAAGTTCCAAAACTTAACCCAAGAAAATACACATATACAAATATATCTATTCATGCTTTGAATAGCTTTAATCACAGGGGTTCTCATGATGATCTGACTGTTTATCAGGCACATATAGTTTACAATCAACCCTTATTTTTAATAGCAGCCCAGTATATTAAAAGTGATTGGTTTAAAGGAAGTGAAAATACAGGAGACGGATACTCTTTTAACTTTGAAATAAGACCTACAGAAAATAGAAATATATCTTTATTTGGTAGATATGACCACTGGAACAGCGATAATAATAATAAAGATAGAGATACTTATATTTACGGTGTAGCATATAGAATGACAGAACATATAACATGGTTAATAAATGGTATTACAACAGATTATGATAAAAATGACAATGCAGATAATACAAAATACATGTTTACTGCAGATATAGAATTTTAAATGATTAGGAGGAAATAAAAATGATGAAAAAAATGTTAGCAGGCGCTTTTTCTACAGTTATTGCCATAAACACAGCTACTATTGCTGGTGAGACAATAAACGGTGCAGGAGCTACTTTCCCGTATCCTGTATATGCTGCATGGGCATATATGTACTATAAAGAGACAGGTATAAAGTTAAACTACCAGTCTATTGGTTCTGGTGGTGGTATAAGACAGATAAAAAACAGAACCGTTGATTTTGGTGCATCAGATGCACCCCTTTCTCCTGAAAAATTGGACGGATATAAGCTTTACCAGTTTCCAGCTATTATAGGTGGAGTTGTTCCAGTTGTTAATATACCAGGAGTAAAAGCTGGAAAATTAAGATTAGATGGAGATACCCTCTGCCATATATACCTTGGAGATATAAAGTACTGGGATAACCCAAAAATTAAATCTTTAAACCCAAATCTAAAACTTCCCCATAAAAATATAAAAGTTGTCCACAGGTCTGATGGTTCAGGTACAACAGCCATTTTCACAAATTACCTTGCAGCTGTATGTCCAGACTGGAAAAATAAAGTTGGTGCTGGAAAAGCTGTTAAATGGCCAGTTGGAATTGGAGGAAAAGGAAATGAAGGTGTTGCAAACTATGTAAAAAGGTTAAGATACTCAATAGGTTATGTTGAGTTCGCTTATGCTAAACAAAATAGACTTAAATTTACACTTTTAAAAAATAAAGCTGGAAATTTTGTATCCCCTTCAATAGAAACCTTTAAAGCTGCTGGCGCATCTGCAAACTTTGAACCTGAAAAACATTTCTATCTGTGGCTTGTAAACGCACCTGGTAAAAATGCATGGCCTGTAGCAGGAGCTTCCTTTATACTTGAAGCAAGGGAAAGAACAGATGTAAATAAAAAGGTGAATAAATTTTTCAAATGGGCTTTTGAACATGGTGATGAAATAGCCGTTAGATTAGATTATGTTCCTCTTCCTAAAGAGCTAAAAGAAAAGATATACAACTACTGGAAAGAACACAAAATTTTTCCTTAAAAACAGTAGGGGCTCATGCCTCTACTTTTGTTAAGAA
>CAYTOE010000002.1:0-15144 GCA_964439255.1 uncultured Aquificales bacterium | reverse complement strand
AGGTTTTGTTATAATGAAATTCCCCAAATCAAACAGGTTGGAATAATGAAAAGAATAACAAGATTACCTGTATCAGACATAATTTTTGCCCTTATCTCCTTTTCTGCAGCTTTTATAGTTCTTATGCTGATTTTTTCAACGGTATTGGTGCTTTACAATGAGTCCTCACTTGCGATTCATAAATTTGGATTGCTTAATTTCATATTTACCGTTGACTGGGATCCTGTTAATGAGATATTTGGTGCTGCTGCATCCCTTTATGGAACCCTTGTAACAACAGTCCTTTCTCTTATCCTCGCAATTCCCCTTGCGATTGGAATAGCTATCTTCCTTACTGAGATATCACCCCATATACTTAAAACACCTATAGGTGTTGCTATAGAGATGCTTGCTGCTATACCGAGTATTATTTATGGTATGTGGGGACTCTTTACACTTGCGCCTATTATGTCGGAGTATGTTGAACCTCTACTTCAAAAAACAGCTGGTAAAATCCCTATTTTAGGCGTTCTTTTTCAGGGAGAACCACAGGGAATAGACCTATTCACGGCAAGTGTAATACTCGCCATAATGATAGTCCCTTTCATAACCAGTATTGCAAGGGACTCTTTAAATCTGACACCCCATATAATGAAAGAAAGTGCTTATGCCTTAGGTGCCACAAAATGGGAAGTTGTTAAAGATATTATGATACCTTACGCAAAATTAGGTATATACGGTGGTGTTGTTTTAGCTCTTGGAAGAGCTTTAGGAGAAACAATGGCTGTAGCTTTTGTTCTTGGAAATAACCATCAAATAACAACATCTTTATTTGATGCTGCTGCTACAATAACAGTTACCCTTGCCAATGAGTTCACTGAAGCTGATACAGATATATACCTGTCTTCTCTATTTTACCTTGCTTTAATCCTGTTTGTACTCAGTTTCATTATCCTTGCGGTTGCAAAGTTTTTCCTTTTAAAAGCTGAAAGGGGTTATTCAAGATGAACACAAAGGATTTATACCAGGAAAGCCCTGTTGTTAAGAAAAGGAAGATAATCAGCTTTATTGCCCTCTCTTTGTCTACAGGGGCAGCCTTCTTTGGTCTATTCTGGCTTGCCTTTATACTTTTTGATGTTCTTAGACACGGTATTCAAGGGTTGAATATAGAGCTGTTTACTGAAGACCCAGCACCTCCCGGTATACCAGGGGGAGGATTGAAAAACGCATTTGTTGGACAGATAGAAATAGTCTTTTTTGCAACAATTATAGGTGTACCTTTAGGTCTCCTTGCTGGAACATTTATAGCTGAATACGCAAGGGGAACGAAGTTTGCAAAAGTAATATCAATACTTTCAGATATTATGGTCAGTGTTCCATCTATTGTTGTAGGTACTTTTATTTATGCTATTCTTGTACAGCCCATAGGACATATAAACTACGGTGGACTGATAGCTGTTCTATTTTTATCAGCTATGATAGCGATTATTATAGCTGGAGTACTAAATCTTATTGTAAACAGGTTTTTTTCAATTAAAGACCCAAAAAAAGGTAGGTTTATAGGTCTGCTAATAACACTGACTTCAACATTACTTGGTGTTTTTATATTTTTAATCCTATCAAACAAACTTGTTGATAAAATTCAGGGATTCAACGGCTGGGCTGGAGCTGCTTCCCTTGCATTTATTATGATTCCTGTTGTTTTAAGAACAACAGAAGATATGCTTTCTTTAGTTCCATGGACATTAAGGGAAGCTGCTTTTGCCCTTGGAGCTTCCTATTTTCAGGTTATAAAGGATGTTGTTTATAAGGCAGCAGCAACAGGCATACTGACAGGAGTTATCCTTTCAATATCAAGGGTTGCAGGTGAAACTGCTCCTTTACTTTTTACATCCTTTAATAACTCTTACTTTACAACAAATATGAATGAATCTATAGCTTCTTTAACAGTTACAATATTCAACTATGCTATGGGTCCATACGAAGACTGGCACACTAAAGCATGGGCGGCTTCTTTTGTTATTACATTTTTTATACTTATAGTAACGATTATTTCAAGAATTATAGTCCACTGGAAGTATAAGGGTTAAGAAAAGTTCCTTAACTTTTCCAGTACATCAAAAGCCCTTTTTGAGTAGATACTCTCTTTTGCCAGTTCTATTCCTTCTTTAACAGTATCCACTATTCCAGCTGCTTTTAATGCAAATCCAGCATTTAAAGCCACAAAATCTGTTTTTGGTGAGGTATCCTTTCCTTCAAGAATATCCAGGGCTATCTGAAGATTGAAATCCAGGTCTCCCCCTTTTATATCATCTATAGATGCCCTTTTTAATCCAAAGTCCTCAGGTTTCACTTTGTAAACCTCGACTACACCATCCCTTATTTCTCCAACAACAGTTTCTGTTGTTATTGATACCTCATCAAGTCCTTCTAAACCATGAACAACAAAGGCTCTTTCAATACCTAAAAGGGAAAGTACTTTTGATAAAGGCTCAACTAATCTTTCATCAAAAACACCCATAAGCTGATATTTAGCTTCAGCAGGATTTGAAAGGGGTCCCAATATATTAAAAATCGTTCTTATACCTATCTCTCTTCTCTGTCTTATAACATTTTTCATAGCAGGATGGTAAACAGGGGCAAAAAGGAAGCCAAGACCTGTCTCTTCTATAGCTTTTGCTGCCTTTTCAGGAGACATATCTATCTTTACACCTAAGGCTTCCATTATATCTGCGCTTCCACATTTTGAAGAAACAGACCTGTTACCATGTTTGGCAACTTTTGCTCCTGCTCCTGCAATAACAAATGCTGTTATTGTTGAAACGTTAAATGTATCTACCTTATCACCACCTGTTCCACATGTATCAACAAGTTTTGATCTGTCTTTTACTGGAACCTTGACAGCCTTTTCTCTCATAATTTCTGCTGCAGCGGAAATTTCTTCCACTGTTTCTCCTTTCATCTTCAGACCTGTCAGAACCGCTCCTATCTGTGCATCTGTGGCCTGACCTTCCATAAGTTTATTAAACAAATCTTTTACTTCTTCTGCTGTCAGGTTTTCTCCAGATGTTACTTTTCTTATATAATCCTTTATCATTTTAATCTCCTTCACATAAGAGATTTATCTAAATACTCAATAACTGTGTTTTCTTTAGCTTTTTTCAGAAAGATATCAAACTCTTTTTTTAGCTTTTTCTGTATATTTTTTCCTGTAATAGGTACAACAGTTACCTTTTCTTCCTCTTTTTCAATTTTTACAAAATAAACCCCGTTTTCTGTATCCACTTTAAAAATATCTCCAACTTTATGTGACCATATAGCTTTATCAAGTTTAGAGAAAAGGTCTCCTTTTTTAACTTCTCCTAATAAACCTCCTTTATCAGCTGTCAGCCTGTCATCAGAATAATCTTTAGCAAGCTTATCAAAAGGTTCTTTCCCTAAACTACTCTTAACAGCTCTGTACTTCTCTTTGAAATCAGGACTGTCTTTTTTCAGGTATAAAATTCTTATTATCCTTACCTTTTCTAACTTACCTTCAGATATACCTTTAAATAGATTTTTTCTAAGGTATATCTGTATAAATTTTGCGTTCATTATCTCCCTTTTTATTAAAGCTTTAAACTCCGGTATTATAATTCCCTGCTGCTTTAGCTTTTCTTCAAACTGGGAAGAAGTTAAAAAACCATTTGCTTTTGCAAGTTTATCAATAGCCTCTTCTATTTCTTCACCGGAAACATGGATACCAGCCTTTTCAGCTATTTCTGAAACAATTACCTGTTCTATAAGCCTTTTAGCAGCTTCTTTTCTATCCTTTATGCCAAACCATTGCCTTGCAAGTTCTATTTCACTTTCAAGGATAGGCTTACCATTTACAACTATAGCTACCTTATCTAAAAGCCTTTCATCATTATCACTTCCAAAGGAAAGAAAAACAAAAGTTAAAAAAGATAAAATCAGAAATACAGGTTTATGTCTCACTTTTTTCCTCTTTTTTATGTTTTTTTTCCATTTTATCTCTATACCCTTCTATAATTTTCATCTGGTTTCTCTCTATGGCTAAAGCTCTATCAGGTACATCTTTTGTTATAACAGAACCTGAACCTGTTACAGCTCCTTCACCTACTGTTATTGGGGCAACAAGCATAGTATCACTTCCTATAAAAGCGTTGTCCTTTATAACAGTTCTGTACTTTTTGTAACCATCGTAGTTACATGTTATAGTTCCGGCTCCTATGTTTACATTATTTCCTATATAGGCATCTCCTATGTAAGAAAGATGTTTTGCGTTCGTATTTTCACCTATTGTGGAGTTCTTAACCTCTACAAAATTACCTATATTTGCTCCCTTTTTTATTACTGTGGAGTTTCTAAGTCTTGCAAATGGTCCCACTACAGCTCCATCTTCAATAACACTATCTTCTATAATACTATTTGGAAGTATATGAACATTTTTTCCTATTTTTGAGTTCTTTATGACACAGTTTTCACCAATAACAGTTCCTTCACCAATGGTAGTATTCCCTTTTATGGAAACATTCTGGAAAATCTCAACGTCCTGAGAAAGGTCAACATCAAACTCAATCCATATACTTTCTGGATTATGGAAGGTTGTTCCATTAATAGCCCAGAAATGCATATACTGGGTCTTAAGTATTTTTTCTACATTTGAGAGCTCCCATCTGTCGTTAACCCCTATTATTTCTGTATAATCTGGAATCTGGAGAGCATAAACATCTTTACCTTCCTCTTTTAAAAGAGAAATAACATCTGTAAGGTAGTACTCTCCCTGGGCATTTTTATTTTCTATTTTGTCCAAAACGTTTATGAGATATGGCGCATAAAAGATGTATATACCTGAATTTACCTCGTTTATCTGCTGTTCATCAGGGGTGGCATCTTTTTCCTCAACAATTCTCTGGATAATATGATTTCCATCTTTTATAATCCTACCGTAACCATAAGGATTTGGTACTCTGGCTGTTAAAACAACTCCAGCAACATTTTCATTTCTGTATCCCCTGAAGTCTGAAGCGCTTGCCCCTTCGTATCTTATCAATGCTTCCATATATTTAACAGCATTTTTTAATGTTTCACCTTTTATAAGGGGTGTATCGCCATTGATAATAAGAACAAGTCCATCAAAACCTTCAAGATGTTTCTTTGCAAGGGAAACAGCATGTCCTGTTCCAAGCTGTTCATCCTGTTCAACAAACGCACAGCCATCACAGTTTATAGCCTTTCTTACCTGTTCTTTTTCATGTCCTATCACATATATAATCTCTTTTGGATTTGTCCATTTTGCAGATAGTGAAACATAAAAAATCATCGGTTTTCCTAAAATTTCATGGAGAACCTTTGGCTTTTTAGACTTAAACCTTGTTCCTTTTCCAGCAGCAAGAATTATAACTTTAAGCTGTTCATGGTGTGTTTCACATGCCATCATTTAACCTCTACATTTTCTTTTAATAATCTTTCTAATTTATCTATAACTGGCATAATTTCATTATTCTTTGTTTTATAACTGACTCTGTTAACAATGAGCTTTGCTGAAGAAGGTCTTATATAGTCTATTACAATAAGACCATTTTCCTTTAAAGTTCTTCCTGTTTCAACGATATCAACAATAAAATCAGATAAACCCATAAGTGGTGCCAATTCAATGGAACCGTAGAGCTCTATTATCTGTACTTCTATACCTTTTTCACCGAAAAACTCTTTTGTTATAGATGGATACTTTGTAGAAACTTTTATAGATGTTGGATTTGAATTGTAAATATCTTTACTTTCAGGTAAACCAGCCACAACTATACTACATGCTCCTATTTTCAGGTCAACTGGTCTATAAACATCAGGTTTACTTTCAAGAAGAACATCATCCCCTGCTACTCCTATATCTGCGACTCCATATTCAACATAGGTCGGGACATCCTTTGCTCTGACAAGTAAGAATTTGAAAGAATCAGATTCTACAGTTAACTTTCTTGATTCTGGTTTTATCTTTTCCTGAAGTATCCCTGCTCTGAAAAATATATCTATTGTCTGGTCAAATAACCTTCCTTTAGGTAGTGCGACTACTATCTTTTCCATTTACCCCTCTAATCTTTTTTAGAAAATGGTATACTTACCCAGAGTTCATCCATACCACCGTTGCTTTTAATCTCAACCTCAATTTTTTCTGTATCAAACTGGGGATACTTCTGGAATATATGGACTAAATCCTGCTGCAAAAGTTCAGCAAAATTAGGTGGAAGCCCCTTTCTCTCGTAGGAAAGAACCATCATAAGTCTTTCCTTTGCTACAGATGAAGATTTTTTTCTCCTAAACAAATCCATGATTGACATACCCGTTATCTCCCAAATAATCTACTTAAGAAGCCTCTTTTCTCTTCAGCTTCTGTAAAAGGTACCTCTTCCCCCTCAAGCCTTTTTGCAAGATTAAAGAAGGCTTCACCTGCTTTGTATTTATCAGCATGAAAAGCTATGGGCTCTCCTTTGTTTGTGAAGTCAACCATTTTTTCCTCTTCAGGTATTATTCCAACCTTTGGTATCTGAAGTATTTCCTCAATATCTTCAACAGAAAGCATTTCACCTTTTTTTACCTGATGGGGTCTTATCCTGTTTATAACAAGGTTTATATTTTTCTTTTCCATAACCTCAAGAAGCCCTATAATCCTGTCTGCATCCCTAACAGATGAAACCTCAGGGTTTGTAACAATGAGTGCCTCCTCAGCAGGGGCAGCAGCTGTTTTAAAACCTCCTTCTATCCCAGCTGGTGAATCAATCAGAATATAGTCAAAACTCTCTTTTACACTATCAACAAGCTCTACAAGTTGCTCAGGTTTAACAGCATCTTTATCTTTCGTTTGGGCTGCAGGAAGCAGATAAAGGGTCAATCCCCTTTTATCTTTCACAAAAGCTTTTTCAGGAAGAACTCTTCCTTCAACAACATCAACAATGTCATACACTATCCTGTTTTCGAGACCTAAAATCATGTCAAGATTTCTCAGGCCAATATCTGTATCTATAGCTAAAACTCTTCTCCCCATTTTTGCAAGAGCGACGCCTAAATTGGCGGTTACTGTTGTTTTTCCTACACCACCTTTTCCTGAGGTTATGACAATAACCCTTGAAAGCATTTTAGCACCTCTTAAATTTTTTCAATAATAATATGCCCATCTTCTATATAAGCCTTTTCAGGATAATCAACCTCTTCCAGATTATCAGGTGAACGGGTTAGATAATTGGCTATCCTGAGTTGCTGGGGTGTTAATTTAAGAGCAAGAACAACCGCTGTTTCATCCCCATTTGCACCAGCGTGAACTATACCCCTAAGGGCACCCATAACAATAACATTACCAGATGCAACGATGTAAGCATCAGGATTTACATCACCTATTATAAGTATATCACCATCATGTTCTATCCTCTGCCCACTTCTAACTGTTTTATTGATTATTTTTAATGATTTTTTTTCTTTTATTTTAGGAAGTGTGCTTTTTTCCTGATTTTCATAACTTTTTTTATACCCTAAAATGGTTGAATTGTGATTTTTTAAAAAATTTTCTAATTTTTTCTTTTCTTCTTCTGATAAATCTATACCACCTGTATCTATAACAGTTACAGAACCTTTGAAAAAAGCGGTCGAAAGTTTTTCCTGAATTTCCTGAATATTTTCTTCTACAGATATATTTTCATCAAATTTTAGCATCAAAGCAGGTATTGTAATACCTTTAATCTGTACACCCAAAGCACCTATCCCTTTAAAAATAATAAGGTAATGTAGTATTATTTAATATAAACATTTTAAGATAATTTTAAATAGGAGGCAAAATAAATAAATAATGGAATACGTTATAAATAAAAATTTTTATTATAAAAATGGTGAACTGTTCTGTGAAAACGTTCCCATAAAAGAAATAGCCAAAAAAGTTGGAACGCCTGTATATATATACTCAAAAAACGGGATATTAGAAAGGGCAAAAGAGTACAAAAAAGCTTTTAACAGTTATGAAACCCTAATCTGTTACGCTGTAAAAGCAAACTCAAACCTATCAGTACTCAAACTGTTTGAATCGGAAGGTTTAGGATGTGATATAGTTTCCGGTGGCGAGCTTTACAAAGCGAGAAAAGCAGGTATTTCATCAAATAAAATTGTTTATGCAGGAGTTGGTAAAACAGACTTTGAAATAGATTATGCCATCAGAGAAAACATCCTCTCCTTTAATGTAGAAAGTGAAATGGAAATAGATGTTCTGAATGAGATTGCAGGAAAAAACGAAAGAAAAGCAAGGGTATCAATAAGGGTAAATCCGAATGTTAATCCAAAAACCCACCCTTATATATCAACAGGTTTAAGGGAAAGTAAGTTTGGTATAGATATAGAAAAAGCCTTAGATGTGTACAAAAAAGCTGTAAAACTACCTAACATAGAAGTAATAGGCGTGCATTGTCATATAGGCTCACAGATAATGGAAATATCCCCGTACATAGAAGCGATTGAGAAAACAGCGGAACTTGTTTTTGATTTAAAAAAAGAAGGCATAGACCTCCAGTATTTTGATATTGGAGGAGGAATCGGGATAAAGTACAGACCTGAAGATAACCCCCCTTCAATAAAAGATTTTGCAGATAGTATAATTCCGATTGTTAAAGAAACAGGTTTAAAACTGATTGTTGAACCGGGAAGGTCTTTAATTGGTGAAATGGGGATTCTTATAACTCAGGTTCTCTTTACAAAAGATAAAGGAAACAAACATTTTATTATTGTTGATGCAGGTTTAAATGACCTGCTAAGACCTGCCATGTACAATGCTTATCACCATATAGTGTCTGTTGATAAAAAAGATAAAAAAGTTAAAGCTGATATAGTAGGACCTATCTGTGAAACAGGAGATTTCCTTGCCCTTGACAGGGAAATAGAAGATGTAGGGAGAAAGGATTATTTGGCTGTTATGAGTGCTGGTGCTTATGGCTCCTCAATGTCTTCTAATTACAATATGAGACCAAGAGCTGCCGAAGTTTTAGTAGATGGAGATAAGTTTAGAGTTATAAGAGAGAGGGAAACCTACGAGTATCTAATAAAACCTGAAGAAGAAGCCTTAAATAACGATACATAAAACTTACAAGAGAGGTGCAGAAATAGATGAAAGTTTTAGTAGTAGGAAATGGAGGCAGAGAACACGCATTAGCATGGAAAATAAAACAGAGTCCCCTTGTAAAAAAGTTGTATGTTGCAAAAGGTAATGCAGGGATATGGGAAATAGCTGAAAAAGTAGATATAAATCCAACAGATGTAAAATCCCTTGTTGATTTTGCAATAAGAGAAAAAATAGACCTTACAGTTGTTGGTCCAGAACAACCATTATCAGAAGGTATAGTAGATGCTTTTGAAGAAGCAGGTTTGAAAATATTTGGACATAGAAAAAATGCAGCTATACTGGAAGCTTCAAAAGTTTTTGCAAAAAACTTTATGAAGAAATACGGAATTCCAACAGCATTTTATGAAACATTTGATAAAGAAGATGAGGCTATTGAATTTGTAAAGAAAATGGGAGCACCTATTGTTATAAAAGCTGATGGTCTTGCAGCAGGTAAAGGAGTCATCATAGCCAACACTGAAGAAGAAGCTATTCAAACAGTTAAAGATATGTTCGCAGGCAAGTTCGGAGAAGCTTCAAAGAGAATCGTAATAGAGGAATTTTTAGATGGAGAAGAAGCTTCGTATATTGCTATGGTAAAAGGGGAAAAACTTATTCCAATGGCAACATCTCAAGACCATAAAAGGGTTTTTGATGGAGATAAAGGACCAAACACAGGAGGAATGGGAGCTTATTCCCCAACACCTGTGATAACACCGGAAATAGAAAAAGAGATACTTGAAAAGATAATGTACCCAACATTGAAAGGAATGAAATCAGAAGGCCGTGAAATGTGTGGATTTTTATATGCAGGTTTAATGATAGGCTCAAAAGGAATAAACGTTTTAGAGTTCAACGTCAGAATGGGAGACCCAGAAACACAACCTATAATGAGACGTTTAGAAAGTGATTTAGTTCAACATATATTAGACATATTAGATGGGAATATAGATAACGTTAAACCTGTATGGAGCGATAAGTGGTCTATAGGGGTCGTTATGGCTTCAAAAGGTTATCCCGGTAAATACCAGAAAGGTTTTGAGATTACAGGAATAGAAGAAGCAGAAAAAGACCCTGATGTAGTGGTTTTCCACGCTGGGACAGATATAAAAAATGGTAAATTAGTAACAGCAGGTGGAAGAGTTTTAACAGTTACAGCTATTGGAAATACACTTTCAGAAGCTAAAGAAAAAGTTTATAAAGCGGTTGAAAAAATACATTTTGAAGGTGCACATTACAGAAAAGATATCGGGGACAAAGGTATCAGAATACTTCAAAACAGATAATCCCTAGAAGGGGATTATCCCTTCTTAACCTAAAACAATGAGTTTTTTGGATATAAATCATAATTTATATCTGCTTTTGTTGTATTATGTTAATTGAGATTTGATTTAAATTATTCCTTCAAGGCGGAAAGATGAGACTTGTTGATATGGAAAATGGAAAAGTTTGCAGAATTAAAAAGATAAACCTTGATCCGGAGCTTAAAAAGAAATTTTTAGAATTAGGTTTATTTCCAGGTCAAATTGTATCTGTTGTCCAAAAAGCACCCTTTGGAGGACCTGTAAAAATAAAGGTAAGGGATTACTGCCTTGCCCTGAGACCGTCTGAAGCAGCAAAAATAGAAGTAGGCGAATGTGATGGAACAAAATAAGCTTATAACCGTTGCTGTTGCAGGAAACCCAAACACTGGAAAAACAACATTAATAAATGCTATAGCTGGAACAAACCTACATGTAGGTAACTGGCCAGGTGTAACTGTTGAAAAAAAGGAGGCTACAGTAAAGTACAGAGGATATACAATTCATTTTGTTGATTTACCAGGAACTTACAGTTTAACAAACGATACAGCCGAAGAAAAAATAGCTGTTGATTTTTTAATAAAAGAAAAACCGGATGTAGTTTTAAATGTTGTAGACTCGACAAACTTAGAAAGGAACCTATACCTTACAATTCAGCTATTAGAGCTTGAGAGACCTGTAGTTTTAGCTTTAAACATGTGGGATGATGCCCAGAAAAAAGGAATAGAGATAGATATAAAAAAATTAGAAAAACTCCTCTGTCTCAAAGCGGTACCAACAGTAGGGACAAAGGGCTCTGGTATAGAAGAAGTTCTAAAAAGTATCATAGAAGTGTATGAAAAGAAAGAAAAGAAAAAATGTGTTTTACATTTTGAAGATTTTTTTGAAGAAAAACTACACTATATGGAAAAAGTTATAAAGGAAGTCCAGCCTGTTTTGCTTAATGTTTATCCTAAAAGGTTTTTAATTCTATCTATCATAGAAGGGAACCTCCACTTTATAGATATTCCTGTAAGCGAAAGAGTTTTGAAAGAGGCTGAGAAAATAAGAAATGAAATAAAAAAACTGTACCACAAAGATATATCAACTTATATTATTGAAGAAAGATACTCAATAATAATCAGTATATACGAACAGTGTGTTAAGGAAAGAATACATGAAAGGGTTGATATAACCTTTCTGTTAGATAAAATCTTCCTCCATAAAATTTTTGGGTTTCCCCTTTTTCTCTTTTTTGCATGGCTTATATTCGAGTTTACATTTGAGGTTTCAGCACCTTACGTTGATTGGTTAGATACCTCATTAAGCGAATTTATTGCTCCCTGGGTGTATTCTTTACTAACAGGTATAGGTACCTCCCAATGGTTAACATCCCTTATAACAGAAGGAATAATCGGGGGTGTAGGTTTTGTCCTTGTATTTGTTCCGGTACTGTTCTTTCTTTACATGTTCATGTCTTTTTTAGAAGGCAGCGGTTATATGGCAAGAGCTGCATTCATTATGGACAGGTTAATGAGCTTAATAGGTCTTAGTGGAAAATCATTTATCCCACTTCTCCTTGGTTTTGGATGCAATGTTCCTGCTGTTTATGCCACAAGAACCCTTGAAAATCCAAAAGAAAAAATACTTACAGTCCTTATGGTTCCATTTATGAGCTGTGGTGCAAGATTAACAGTTTATGCCTTTTTTGTAACTGTATTTTTTACAAACCATAAAACAGAGGTAATCCTCTCACTATACGGAATAGGAGTTTTAGCCGCCATTATAATAGCTGTTTTACTTCAAAAGTTTGTATTTAAAGGGAAGTCTTCTCCTTTTATACTTGAACTTCCCCCTTACAGGCTACCTACATTAAAGTATGTGCTTACAAATGCATGGATAAAAACAAAAGCCTTCGTATATGAAGCCGGAACATTTATACTTTCAACATCTGTGATTATATGGTTTCTTCTCCACTTCCCTATAGGTGTTAAAAATCCTGAAGATAGCCTTTTTGGAAAAATAAGTAAAACTATAGCCCCTGTTTTCCAGCCCCTTGGATTTGGGAACTGGGAATCAGCAGGAGCTCTTTTATCTGGATTTGTGGCTAAAGAGGTTGTTTTATCAACAATGGGAAATATTTACTCTGGTGAGATAATCAATGAAACACCAGAACCGAAACCTTTCAAAGAAGGTATCGCTGAAATAGGGAAAAACTTTTTAAAAGCCAATCTTGAAGCAGGAAAAGCTGTTTTAAAGATTTTTGGCTTTTCCACAATAGAAGAAGAAAATGAAGAGGAAGAAAGCTCCCTTATTTCAGCTGTAAGAAAATCATTTACACCTTTATCTGCATATTCATTTCTTGTTTTTCTGCTTCTGTACACTCCCTGTATGGCAACAGTTTTTGCTATAAAGCAAGAACTGAACAGCTGGAAATGGACAGGTGTTTCAGTGGCTATAAGCCTGACAACAGCATGGATAGTTTCTTTTGTGGTTTACAATATCGGAAAATTTCTCCTTACATGACAGAGCTTTCAATTTAAACATAAATCGGGACATTTTTTGATTTGAAAATGTCTTGAAATGCTTAAAGGAGTTTAAAATCCTTTTTGAAACTTAAAACTGTGAATAAATTTTTATATCTATTAATTTTTTTCTGAATAAGATATAATGGGATTGAGAATGGAGGCGGAGGCCGGAATCGAACCGGCGCATAAGGGATTTGCAGTCCCCTGCCTTACCACTTGGCTACTCCGCCATGGAGAATACATTATACCACCTGAGACAAAATTTTCAAGTTACGAGGTAAAGATTCGTGAAAAAAATAGGTGTTGTTCTTATGAATATGGGAGGCCCAGATAGCCTTGAATCTGTAGAACCATTTCTTTATAACCTGTTTTCCGACCATGACATAATCCAGATACCAAAACCTATTCAAAAGCCTGTAGCAAAAGTAATCTCAAAATTTAGGGCAAAAAAGACACAGGATTATTACAGATACATGGGGGGAAAATCACCACAAAAAGAACAGACCCTTCAGCAGGCAGAAGCTCTTCAGAAAGCTCTGGGAAAGAATTATAAAGTAGTTGTGGCGATGAGATACTGGCATCCTTTTACACAAGAAGCATTAGAACAGCTGAAAGATGAAGATTTAGAAATTATTATTCTGCTTCCCCTTTATCCTCAGTACAGTAAAACAACAACAGGTTCTTCTTTTAATGAGTTTTTTAGACAGTTAGAAAAGTACAAAAAGAACGGTTTTTTCAAAAATACTCCTGTTGTAAAAGTGGAAAGTTATTACAGTCATCCACTTTATATAAAAGCTATGGTTGAAAATATAAAAAAACATTTACCAGATTATAAAAATTATTATTTTCTTTTCTCTGCACATAGTCTTCCAGAAAAAGTGATAAAGGAAGGAGACCCATATAAAAAACAGGTTGAAAAAACAGTTTCTCTTATAATGGAAAGCTTCCCTGAAAATAAATACTCCCTTTCATACCAGAGTAAAGTTGGTCCTGTTAAATGGCTTGAACCTATGACAGATGAAGTAATAGTAAGTCTTGCCAGTGAAGGAATAAAAAAATTAGCTGTCATACCAGTTTCATTTGTCTCTGAACACTCAGAAACCCTCTATGAGCTTGATTACCAGTATGGAAATCTCGCAAAGGAAAAAGGTATAGAATCTTATGTAAGGATTCCAACATTAAAAACAGACCCAATCTTTATAGATACGCTTAAAAACATCGTAAAAGAAATATATAAGGTGTAGAGATGAGATTAGAAACATTTTTAGAAGAGATAAAAAAGAAAAACCTTCTTAAGGTTATAGATGAGCCTTTAGACGTTAACCTCGAGATACCCCATGTAGCCTATGTAGAAATAAAAAAAGAAAATCCTAAAGTTCTACTTTTTAAAAAGCCTGTTGATAAAGAAGAAGGGAGAGAATTTAACATACCTGTTTTAATGAACACATTTGCAAATTTTCATATAACCGAGTTTATCCTTGGTAAACATCCAGATAAAATAGCCCAGGAAATTGAACAGCTACTGCACATGAAACCACCATCAAGCTTCAAGGAAAAAATATCCATGATTTCAAAACTTTTAAAGTTTAAAAATATTTTTCCAAAAAGGTTAAAGAATGAAGGAAAATGTCAGGAAATAAAATTTACAGGGGAAGATGTTGATCTTGATATCATCCCTATACTGAAAACATGGCCAAAAGATGCAGGAAAATTTATAACAGCGGGACAGGTTTACACAAAAAGTATAGATGGGAAAACCCAGAATCTTGGTCTTTACAGAATCCAAAAAGTATCTAAAAACAGACTTATTATGCACTGGCAGATACATAAAGACGGCTCACATTTTTTTAATCAGTACAGAGAAGCAGGTAAAAAAATGCCTGTTTCAATAGCCATAGGAGGAGACCCACTTTACTTCTGGTGCGGACAGGCACCACTACCTTACGGTATATTTGAGCTTCTTCTTTACGGCTTTATAAGAAATGAAAATCCAAAGCTTGTGAAATCAATAACTAACGATATATATATTCCTGAAGATGTTGATATTGTTATAGAAGGTGAGGTTGACCCAAAAAATCTACTACCGGAAGGTCCATTTGGAGACCACACAGGTTACTATACCCCTGTGGAAAACTTCCCTGTTTTAGATGTAAAAGCAATAACAATGAAAAAAAATCCCGTTTATATGGCAACTGTGGTTGGTAAACCACCTTTAGAAGAC
>CAYTOE010000001.1:0-36549 GCA_964439255.1 uncultured Aquificales bacterium | reverse complement strand
TAACGCCTGTGGAGAGGGACATTTGCGAAGCAAAGTGGCGACTCAAAGAGGAGCAAGCCACTGCACGGATATTTGGAAATAATCCTTATATCCGTGTAAGCTATACCTCTGTGAAGCAGGAAGCCCCTAACTAAAGTTAGGGGAGGATGTCACCTGATAATTTCTTTTGTTAGAAGATTCGCAAATACTTCTGGAAGACCTTTTTCTTTTATATCTTTTGCGGCTTTTTCGTAAGGATATTCAATCCTTCTTATGTAGATTTTCTTTTCTTCTGTATCATGAATAACGTAAGACAGCCTTTTGTCTTTATCTCTTGGTTGTCCAACACTACCTACAGATATAAGGTACTGTTCATTTTCTTTAAGACTGTACTCATGCTTTTCTGATAAAAAAACTTCTCCTGTTTTCAGATTCTTTACAAAAATAAGTGGAATATGAATATGTCCGTAAAAACAGATTTTATCTGAGTAACAGGTCATAGCGTCTTTTGCTGATTTAACAGAGGAGATAAATGCCATACTTCCCGGAACAGAAGGTTCATCATGGGTAAGTATAACCTCTTTATCCTCATAATCAACAGGTAATTTTTCTATGAACTCAAAATCCTCATCTTTTAAAAAATCAAAAGTCCAGTCAGCTGCCCTTATAGCAAGAGGATTCGATAAATAAAATCCTTCTATTCCAGCTATAAAAGAATCATGTTCACCTCTTAAGATAATGCTACATCTTTCTTTTACCCACTGAAGCGTTTCTACAGGCTTTGAACCAAAATTGAGAATGTCTCCAAGGCATCTTATTTCATCGACACCTTCATTTTTAAGGTCTTTTTCAAGGGATTCAATGGCAAAAAAGTTTGAATGTATATCAGAAATATAGGCTATTCTCATTTAGGGACTTCCTCTTTCATATCATTGTAAATGGCACTCAGTACACCATTTATAAACTTTATTGTGTCTTTGTTATTTAGATAACAGTCTGTTAAATCAAGAATATCCATAAAAACTCTTCCTTTGTCTTCAACATTTGAAAATACAAGCTCGTATGTACCAATTCTGAGTAAAGCTCTTTCGAGGAAACCGAGTCTTTCAAGTCTCCAGTTTTTTAAATGATTTTTTATTAAACTATCTATCTCATCTAAATGTTCTTCAACACCTTTTACTATGTTATAGGCATACTCAATAGTTTTTGAGGATAGGTCTTTTCTTATATCTTTTATATGGTCTTCTAAAATCTGGAATATATCCCCACCACCTAAAATATCATACGTATATAGAGTTCTTAAAGCTATTTCTCTTGCCTTTTTTCTGAATCTTCCCATTAGTCTATCTCATCTATAAGGTTTGCCATTTCTATAGCTGTAAGAGCAGCATCAAAACCTTTATTACCCATTTTTGTTCCTGCTCTTTCAATAGCCTGTTCTATAGTATCTGTTGTTAATATGCCGTAGGCTATAGGAACTTCTGTTTCAAGGGCAACCTGGGCTATACCTTTTGTAACTTCATTTGCGACATAATCAAAATGGGGTGTAGCACCTCTTATAACAGCTCCAAGGCAGATAACAGCATCATAGCTTCCTGATTTTGCTGCTCTTTTTGCAGCAAGGGGAATCTCAAATGAGCCAGGAACTTTTATAATTGTTATACTGTCTTCTGAACCGCCATGTCTTATAATACAGTCAACAGCACCTTCCACAAGTTTCTCAGTTATAAGACTGTTAAATCTACCTACAATGATGGCAAATTTCAGACCTTCTGCAGATAATCTTCCTTCAACAGTTCTTATATCTATAGCCATAATTCACCCCTTAACTATTTTCTATACATTTTGTACCACTTTTTTTACTGTTTCAATGATATATTCCACCTCTTCATCCTTTAATGAAGGATAGACAGGTATTGCAAAAATCTCTTTTGTTAGATTTTCTGCAAAAGAACAGTCAACATGTTCCGCATTTCTCAGCTGGTGGAGTGTGTAATCATAGTAAACCCTTGCACCTATACCCTTTTCAATTAACTTTTCTACAATCTCATCTCTGTTAGGGTGTCTAAGTGTGTATATATGGTAAACATGTTTTCTTTCTGGAAATTCCTCTGGTATTTTCAATCCAGGAAGTTCTTTAAACTCTCTGGAATAAAGATGTGCTATTTTTCTTCTCCTGTCATTCATATTGTCTAATTTTTGTAGCTGCCAGTATCCAATTCCAGCTTGAAATTCTGTTATTCTCAGATTTAAAGCCGGATGGTCTCCAAACTCAATCCAGTTTGATATCTTTTCATCTAAATCAGGGTTTTCTGTTAAAATCGCTCCACCTTCACCCATTGGAACATTTTTTGAAGCATAAAAACTGAAAGCTGATATATCTCCTAAAGCACCTGCTTTTTTTCCTTTGTACTGAGCTCCATGAGCCTGAGCTGCATCTTCAAGGACGAATATTCCTTTTTCCTTACATATTTTATTTATCGGTTCCATATCTGCTGTCTGTCCGAAAAGATGAACAGGAACAACAACTTTTGGACTATACTTCTCTACGGCTTCTTCAAGAGATTTTGGATCCATGCAAAAATCTTCCCCTATATCAACAACAACAGGTGTTCCCCCTGCTAATATCACAGAATCTATAGTCGCCATAAAACTCATAGCTGGAACAATAACCTTATCCTCTTTGGAATTAACGCCAAGAGCTTTTAGAGCTATATAAAGTGCTGCTGTTCCACTACAAACAGGATGACAGAAACCTGAACCTATATAATCTCTGAAAGATTCTTTAAATTTTAATGTCCATTTTCCCCTTGTAATCTGACCACTTTTTATTATCTCAAGTACAGTTTTTTCTTCTTCTGCTCCAAATTCTGGTTTTATTATAGGTATCAATGCCATCTCTCCTTTATGAAAATTTGTTAAATTCTTTCAGTATGTTTAAAGCTCTGTAAGAACTTTCAAAAGAAGGATTTTCAATAAACTGTTTTATCATAAGTTCCAATTTATCAACATTGTCTTTTTCAACAGTTTTACCTGATGGGTACATGATTTTATCTTCAACAAAGTTTAATGTTATGTTTCCTTCATCTGTTTTTAATAACCACTCTCTCCTCAAAAAATCATGGCTCCAGGCAACCTGAAGGAAAAATTCATTCTTTTCTGTCTCTCCTTTTATTTCAAAAATATCTCCTTTATCTAAAACTTTTTTGATAACCACATTCCCAAAAAGGTAGTTGAGAATATAGAGGTCATGCCATGCAAGGTCGTAAAAAGGGTTTATATAGCCTCTACCAAGATTTAACCTGTAAGCTTCAACCTCAAAAATGTTGTCTTCTGTATAAAGATTTCTTATGCTGTTTGACCTTAACTCAATTTCAGAAACACCTAAAAAAACATTTTTCTTTTTTGCTAAGTTTATAGCTTCTTCAAGCTGGGATGGTTTTAAAGCAGGGGGTTTTTCAACCATAACGTTTATTTCTCTTTCTATAGCCTTTTTTGCGAGGGGAATATGGGATTTTGGGTCTGTGGCTATAAAAAGAAAATCTAAATTTTCTTTTTTTAATGCTTCATCAATATCAGTATATTTCTTGTATTTGTCCGAATATTTGGAAAGCTGGGTCTGACTTTTGTCTATAAGGACTGTTTCAAAACCTAATATATCAAACTTCTTTATATATTTTGAACCCATATTTCCTATGCCAACTATGCCTACTTTCAAAAAAAACCTCCTAAAATTTTAATCAGGATTGAATAATATAGCAAAATTTATGCCTTAATTTTTGCAAAAATAAACCTAACAAAAAGATAAACTTTCATGCTAAAAATTTTGTAAATTTGCAAATAGGAAAATTACTTTATTAAACCGTACTCTTTCAAGACTGATTTTAATTTTTCTTCATTCTCAGGTTTCATATAGTAAAGGGGAAGTCTCATTTCAAGGTCATCTATAAGCCCCATAAGATAGGCGGCTGTTTTGACAGGTATAGGGTTTGTTTCTATAAACATAGTTTTGAAAAGTTTCCAGTATTTATCATGGATTTTTCTTGCTTCATCAAATTTTCCATCAAGTGCTAATCTGCACATCTCAGCTATATCTTTTGGAACAATATTATTTGCAACTGATATTACTCCTTTCGCCCCAACTGACATCATTGGGATTGTAAGAGCATCATCTCCAGAAAGTATAATAACATCCGGGTTTGTAAGAGATATAGTTTCTGAAACCCTTGCAACATTCCCTGTTGCCTCTTTTAGACCGATAACATTTGGGAAATCTGAGTAAAGCCTTGCGAATGTTTCAGGAAACATGTCAACACCTGTTCTTGAAGGGATGTTGTACAGAATTAAAGGCAGGTTTGTTTCTTCTGCTATGGCTTTGAAATGCTGGTATATTCCTTCCTGTGTTGGTTTGTTGTAGTAAGGAACTATCTGAAGTGAGCCATCAGCACCTGCTTTTTCAGCAGATTTTGTTAAAGCTATCGCTTCATGGGTTGCGTTTGCTCCTGTTCCTGCAACAACTGGAATTCTTTTATCTGCATATTCAACTGCAAGATTAATAAGTTCTTCATGTTCTGAAAATGTTAATGTTGCCGATTCACCAGTTGTTCCAGCTACAACAACTGCATCTGTTCCATTTTCAACATGAAAATCTATTAGTCTTTTTAGAGATTTCTTATCTATAGAACCATCCTTGAAAGGTGTGATTAGAGCGACTAAAGAGCCTTTAAACATTACGTCCTCCACTTGAGAAAAATATTTTATTTAATAGTTTATAATATATTTTTTCGATTATCTTTATGATTTTTATAGGAGGAAGTATGTTCGGCCATAATATCTTAGACTATGCTTTTGGAATGTTCTCAAGTGATGTTGGTATAGATTTAGGGACAGCTAATACACTTGTTTTCGTTAAAGGTAAAGGTATTGTTCTCTCAGAGCCATCTATTGTTGCAATAGATAGAAATACAAAAAAGGTCATAGCTGTTGGAAAAGAAGCAAAATCTATGATAGGGAAAACCCCTGAAAATATAAAGATAGTAAGACCTCTGAAAGATGGTGTGATAGCAGACTTTGATGTAACACAGGAAATGCTGAAATATTTTATAAAAAAGGTACATGAGGATAATACTATAACTAATATCTTGAAACCAAGACCAAGAATAATTGTTGGTGTTCCTTCTGGCATAACCACCGTTGAAAGAAGAGCTGTAATAGATGCGGCTAAACAGGCAGGTGCAAGAGAGGTTTTCCTTATTGCAGAACCTATGGCTGCAGCTATTGGTGCGAACCTTCCAATCCAGCAACCTGGCGGAAACATGATAGTTGATATTGGTGGCGGAACATCAGAGATAGCTGTTATATCCCTTTCGGGACTTGTTCTATCAACATCTATAAGGGTTGCCGGTGATGAGATGAATAACGCAATAATACAGCATTTAAAAAGGGCACACCATATACTGATTGGTGAACAGACAGCTGAAAAGATAAAAATAAAGTTAGGTTCTGCGTACCAGACAGAAAGGGATAAGGAAGAGATGGAAATCAGAGGTAGAGATATGACAGGTATGCCAAGAAGTGCTGTTATAAAAGGTGATGAAATAAGGGGTGCCCTTGAAGAGGTTGTTTCAAATATTGTTAATGCTGTTAGAACAGCTCTTGAAAAAACACCTCCAGAACTTGCAGCTGATATTGTTGAAAGAGGTATAGTGCTTGCAGGTGGCGGTTCTCTTCTCCATGGTTTAGATTTGAGACTCAAGGAAGAAACAAACCTTCCAGTATATTACTGCGATGAGCCTTTAACAGCTGTTGCAAAAGGTATAGGAATATCTTTAGAGGATATTGACCTGATAAAAAAAGTTTCTTTTTAAGCCTGTTAAAACAGGATGGTTAAATGCAAACTAAAAGATTGCTTTTTCTCATTTTTGCAGGGATATTTCTCATTGCCCTGCTTTTTATACCTAAAGTGAAAAACATTTTTTACGACGTTCTTTACCCGTTTCTTTATACATTTTCCGTAGTTTCAGAAGAAATATCTGAAATATCAATGTTTTTGAAAGATAAAAATGAGCTTATAGAAGAAAATCAGAATTTGAAAAAAAATATAGAACTTTTAAAAGCGGAAATTGTTTCTTTAAAGTATTTAGAGTTGGAAAATGCAAAGTTAAAAGAACTTTTAAATTTTTCAAATATTCTGGATGGATATACTTTTATAACAAGTAAAATAGTAGGATATTCCCCGGATAACTGGTCAAATATAGTTTTGATAAATGGTGGTAAGAAGAATGGTATTAAAAAAGGGGATTTAGTTATATCAAATGGAAAGTTATTTGGTATAGTATCAAGCGTTGGTTATTTAACATCAAAAGTTCTTTTAATATCTGATAAAAATTTTAAAATAACAGCAAGGACAAAAAAAACGAGGGAAACTGTTTTTTTTCAGGGTTATAATCAGAAAAAAGGTGTTCTTTTCCTTGTTAGTCCTGAGCAGGATATAAGGATAGGAGATACTGTTGAAACTGCATCTTCAGATGGTTCTTATCCTGATGGAATTCCTATAGGAAAGATATCTTCTATTGAGTATGAAGAAGGTGAGTTTTTTAAAAAGGTTTTTGTTTCTATAGATATAAAACCATTTTCAACTGAGTACGTAATAATAGTTCAAAGAAAAGAGAAATGAAAGCTTACATACTGGCTGTACTGATTTTAATAATCCAGTCTTCTGTTTTTATAAAGTACTTTTCTGTTTTTGATTTTACACCTGATTTTTTAACGATTTTTCTTATTATTTATGTTATAAGACACTCTTTTTATGATTCCTATAAGTTTGGATTTTTCCTTGGTTTTCTACAGGATATTTTTTCACCGTCTTTTTCATTTTTTAACCTTGTGATAAAAACTCTTATGGTTTCATTTACCCTTTTAGTGAAAAGATTTATTTTTGTGTCAAATTTTGTTCTTCAGATGATTATAATAACGATTTTATCTATTATAGATATCTCTTTAAAAATATTTTTTACATACCTGAAAACAGGAATATTTTATATATCCCCGGGTTTTATATCATATATACTTTTAAATCTTATAATTTTTGGGGTTTATTACATTATAAATGAACATACAAAGGGTTAGGATTTTATCCTTCTTTCTTATAGGTTTTTTTGTCGTTTTAATACTGAGACTTGCATACCTACAGATAATCAAAGGGGATTATTTTAGGGGCATTTCCACGAAAAATCACCTCAGGTTCATTATATCTATTCCACCAAGGGGGAAGATATACGATAGAAATGGAATACTTTTGGCTTACGATAAACCTGTTTTTAACCTGTATGTGTTTCCATACGATGTAAAGAAACATTTAGATGAGTTAGAAAAAAATCTGAAAAAATACCTTGGTATAGAGCTTTCTGAAAAGATAAAAAACAGAATAAAAAACGGTTATTCCCAAAAAGTTATTATATATAAAGGTCTTGATAAAAATCAGATAGAAATTCTGTACAGTTATTCATATCTTTTTCCAAATGTTTATATTCAGGTTCAACCAAAAAGGGTTTATACAAAACATGCAAAGTACCTGCCACATCTGATAGGGTATGTTGGATATCCAACAAAAAAAGAGTTACAGGAAAATCCTTCGATTCCTCCAGATATGCTTATTGGAAAACAGGGAATAGAAAAGATTTACAACGATTATCTGACAGGCCAGTTTGGTGTAAAGGCTGTTATGGTTGATGCTTTTGGAAGAATAAAAGATGTTCTCTGGGAAAAAGAACCAAAAAGGGGAAAAGATATATACCTTACTGTTGATGTAAAACTTCAAAAGCTTATATATGATGCATTTAAAGAATCAAAACAGAAATCAGGTTCAATAGTTCTTTTAAACCCAAACACTTACGAGATACTTGCCCTTCTAAACTATCCTATATACGACCTTCAAAAGTTTGTTAAAGGATTTTCAAAAAAAGAATGGGAAAAGATAGTAAAAAACAAGTACAAACCCCTCTTTAATAAAGCATTAAAAGGTTTATATCCTCCAGGTTCAATATTCAAAATAATAGTTGCTGCTGCTGCTTTACAGGAAGGGGTTATAAAACCTGATACAAAAATAGAAAGTAAAGGTTTTATTCAGATTGGTAAATGGCGTTATAGAAACTGGGATTTATCCGGTTGTGGAAAGATTGATGTAAAAAGGGCTTTAGAGATGTCCTGTGATACATTCTTTTATCAGGTTGGTATACAGCTTGGTTCTGAAAAGATATCAAGGTATGCAAAGCTTTTTGGATTAGGAGAAAAATTAAATCCCCGTATAGAGAGAAGAGTTTCAAGGATTCCAACGCCAGATTGGAAAAAAAGGTATATAGGTGAACCGTGGTATTTAGGTGATACTGTTAACTACAGTATAGGTCAGGGATTCTTAGCTATCACACCTTTTGATAGTGTGAAAATTCTTGCTCCTGTTGTTAATGGTGGACTTGTTTATAAGCCTCATTTACTAAAAGCTTACTTTGATATGGACAGGAAACGTTTGATAGAGATTAAACCTGAAATAATTAGAAAAATCCCTGTTAGCGATAGATTTTTAAGCACAATAAAAAGGGGTCTTTATCTTGTTGTTTACGGCAGTAGAGCAACAGCTAAAGCTCTAAGAGATGCTCCTGTAAAAAATGGTGGAAAAACAGGGACAGCACAGGTTTACAGACATAAAGAACACAATACAAAGATAGACAAATGGGAACTTCAAAACCACGCCTGGTTTATAGATTTTGCCCCTTACAAACATCCTAAAATAGTTATATCTGTTTTTGTTGAGCATGGAGTTGGTGGTAGTAAAACCGCTGTTCCAATAACAAAAACAATCCTTAACAAACTTTACGAAATAGGGTACTTCAATGAAAAAAATTAATTTTTTTAAAGATACAGACATTTTTATTTTCCTTTCTGTGGTTTTTATAGTGCTCTGGAGCATACTAAACATATACAGTGCAACTATAAATGAGTATAAAACCCTTTATATAAAACAGGCTATATTTGGTTTTATCGGAATTATTATTATGATGATTTTTTCTATTTTAGATTACAGAAAGGTTCTTAAATTTTCCTACATCATTTATGCTTTAGGTGTTTTAAGTTTAATAGGGGTTATGTTGTTTGGAACAACTATATTGGGCGCAAAAAGATGGATAAGTTTAGGTTTTTTTAATATTCAGCCGTCTGAATTTATGAAGTTTGTTATTATCATAACCACAGCCAGAATTTTAGGGCATATACATGAAAAGCTATATCCCATAGATATACTAAAAGTTATCTTTGTTGTTTCAATCCCATTTATTTTAACACTTATGCAACCTGATTTGGGAACAGCACTTATGATATTACTTCCTGTTATTGTAGCCCTTTTTGTTGCTGGAATAAGTAGAAAACTTATCTTTTACTCCATTCTGATTATGGCATTTTTATCCCCGTATATATGGAATCATTTGAAAGATTACCAGAAAAAGAGGATTTTAGCTTTTTTGAAACCAGAAGAAGATCCATTTGGCAGTGCCTACCATATACTACAGTCTGAAATAGCAATTGGCTCAGGAAAAATTTTTGGAAAAGGTTTTTTACACGGTACCCAGTCTAAACTTTTCTTTTTGCCTGAACAACATACAGATTTTATTTTTGCAACTATAGGCGAAGAATGGGGATTTGTTGTTTCTGCATTCTTGATTTTTATTTACCTGCTTTTAGGACTTAGAATAATCCACTGGGGAACAAAAATTGAAGATTTATCAGGTAGGTATATATGTTTTATGGGAGGTAGTCTTATAACAATTCAGGCGTTCATAAATATAGCTATGACTATGGGATTTGCACCTGTTGTAGGTATAACCCTTCCTATGATTAGTTATGGTGGAACATCTTTAATAACATTTTTGCTTATTGTAGGGGTTATTCTAAGTGTTATACGTGTATATAAAACAGAAAAAACAGGAGTTAGAGGGGATTAATGTTAAGAAAAGCTTTTGAAGAGATGGCTTTTGGAAATATAAAAAAAGCTCTTGAGATATTGGAAAAAGTGATAAAGGAAAACCCGACAGATGAAGCATATCTGCTAAAAGGTTTAGCTCTAAACAAAGTAGGAAAAAGAAAAGAAGCTATAGATTCTTTGAAAATGGCTGTAAAACTGAATCCAAAAAATGATGAAGCTTACTACAACCTGGGAAACATGTATTTAGATGAAGGAGATTTAGAAAATGGGATAAAATCTTTAGAAAGGGCTGTTTTTCTCAATCCAAAGGCAGAGTACTACAATGATTTAGGTTTTGCTTATCATCAGAAAGGCTTGTACCATAAAGCTATAAAATGTTTTGAAAAAGCTTTAAAGCTTAATCCTAACCTGTCTGATGCTTATTACAATAAAGGTCTGTCTTTAAGAAAATTAGGAAAGTATAAAGAGGCTGTTAAACAGTACAACCTTGCCATAGCTATAAACCCGGAAGACCCTGATTACTATTACAATAAAGGGATAGCTTTGAGACTTGATGGTAAACCTGAAAAAGCTATAAAGTCGTACATACAGGCAATAAAATTGAAACCAGATTTTTACCAGGCATGGAACAATTTAGGAAATGCTTATTATGACCTTGGAAAGCTGATGGATGCCCTAAAATCTTATAAAAAATCTGTTGAGATAAATCCAGACTTTTATATTGCATGGCAGAATATAGGAAATGTTTATCTTGATTTAGGTGAATATGAAAAAGCTGTAAAAGCTTTCAAAAAAGCCCTATCTGTGAACAGTGATTGCCCGGATTGTTATATGGATATGGGAATAGCCTTAAAAGAGTTAAAAAGATTTGATGAAGCTCTAAAAGCTTATGAAAAAGCTGTTGAACTTAACCCTAAATTGGAGGCTCTTGCTGAGTATAACAGAGGTTGTCTGTATGCTGTAAAGGGTGATAAAGAAAAGGCTTTAAAATATCTTAAAAAAGCGTTTCTATTAGATAAATCTCTTAAAGATTATGCAAAACAAGACCCAGACCTGAAAAATATAGAGCTCTCTAATGTATAATTTTTTTTATGCTAAAAAGGGTTCTTATTTTTCACTTTCTGCTTTTAGATATAAGGATACTTTATGTTCTTTCTGGTCATATAGACCTATCGACAGAAGAAGCCCAGTACTGGCTGTGGTCTAAAAATTTAGACCTTTCTTATTATTCAAAACCACCTTTAATAGCATATATGAATGCCATTTCCACATCTGTATTTGGTGATACAGAGATTGGGATAAGGATAAACGCTATTGTTTTAGGCTTTCTAATAGGTATCCTTATGTATTTCATCTCTAAAGATATTTTCAAAAATTTCTTTGAAAATAAAAAAGATTTAGAGGTTTTTGCATTTTTGTCATCTGTTTTTATAGCCGGTATTCCCTCTTACCAGCTGGCATCTGTTTTATTCTTAACAGATACACCCCTTGCTTTTTTCTGGATTTTGACTGTTTATCTCCTCTGGAAAAGTTTAGAAAATAACAGACCTGTTTTTTGGATATTAACAGGTATATCTGCGGGACTTGGTTTTCTTTCCAAGTATTCTATGGTTCTAATCCTGCCACCTGTACTGATATTTCTTTTTATTCATAAAAGAGAGGTTTTTAAAAATAAATGGTTTTATATATCTATACTAATAGCTTCTATCTTTACACTACCTGTTATTATATGGAACATAAACCACGATTTTGTTACATTCAAGCATGTATCAACATTAGAAGGTGCCCATGTAAAGGTTTTCTCTTTAAAAAAATCATTTGAACATTTAGGTGATTATATACTTGGACAGATTGGTATTAACTCTGTCTTTTTCCTGCCATTTTTTGTATATGCTGTTTATACCGGTGTAAAGGAAAGGAAAAACAGGAGTATCTTTTATACATGGATTTTTCCTGTTTTTATCTTTCTATTTTTTGTCTATATAGCATTTAAAAAAAGGGTCGAAGCTAACTGGCCAGCATTTGGATATGTAACACTTTACATACTTGCTACATTTTTAATTGTAAAGAAAAATATGTTTAAGAGATTTGCAGTGGCTTTTCTCCTTTCTGTTGTTTCTATTGTTATTCTTTTTTATACTCCTATTCTTGATAAAGCTGGAATAGGAAAGGTCTTACCACCTGAAAAAGACCCAACAAAAAGACTTGTAGGGTGGAAAGGTTTAGGTGAAAAGGTAACTCATATATCACAGTCTTTAGATAAGCCTTTTATTATATTTAGTGATACCTACCATATCTCATCAGAACTTGCCTTTTATGTAAAAGGACATCCAAGAACTTACTGTATAAATTTAGGAAGAAGAATGAACCAGTTTGATTTGTGGGAAAGCATAAATAAACATGCAGGAGAGGATGTGTATGGAATTTATGTTACATACGCTTCTCATATACCTGATGTAGTGAAAAACTCTTTCGAAAGATTCATAAAAAAATATGAATACCCGATTTTTTACAGGGGAAAAGAAGTGTACAGGATTTATATCTACATTCTTAGAGGATTCAAGGGTATAGAGGAAAAGCGTGTTAACAGATACTAAAAAACTGGTCTTTTTTATAAAAGCTTTAATTCTGTCTTTAATAAGTTTTTCTTATGGTGCATTACTTATAAAATCAAACTACCCCCTCCCTAAAAACAATATTCAGGAAATCTATAAAAAGACAAAAGATATAAACTACATTATAAAGCTACTGAAAAAAACAGAAGAATTTGAAGAAATTAAGTATAAAAACGGCATTCTTTATTTAAAAAGAAAACCTGTATTGAAAAGAGTACATATTATCGGTAACAGGTCTTTCTGGAGAAGAGAGATAATAGCTATATCTGGTCTTATAGAAGGACATCCTTTTGATATGTACACAGTACATCAGATTGTTTCCCGTATAAAAAGGTTCTACGGGGATAAAGGATACCCTTTTACAGAGGTGTATATAGATGTAAATGTAGATGAGATAGGAAATGCAGATATGTACATTAAGATAAAGGAAGGAAAAAGAGGTGTGATAAGAAATGTAAATTTCTTTTCTGATATTACAATAACAACGGATTTTGAAAAAAAACTGAGGAAACTCCTGAATATTAAAAAAGGTGAAAAGTTCAGCTTTATAAAACTTCAGAAGAAAATAGAAAAACTGTCTGAACATTTAAAAGAAAAGGGATTTTATGACAATTTTATAATTTTTTACAGTATTGATAAAAAAAAGGAAAAGTATATAGATATTAATCTTTTTTTGAGTCTTGGTTTTAAGTATTACATATTCTTCTCCGGAAACAAATTTTTTCCCAATGAGATTTTAAAAAAATATATAACCTTTCAGCAGGGAGTAAATTACTACCAGATAACAAAATCTATAGAAAGTATTATAAATCTGTATAAAAGCTACGGTTTTTTAGATGTACAGGTACTTCCTGATTATAAAGAGATTTTTACAAAAAATAAGGTTATACTGACATTTTTTATAAAAGAGGGAAACAGATACAAAATATCAGATATAAAGGTTGATTCAGATATTAAAGGTATAGAAAAAAGGCTGAATATTTACAAAAACAAGCCATATAACAGAAAGAAAATATTAGTTTTTTTAGAAAGTCTTTTTAATTCCTATTACAGCAAAGGATACTTATCATTTTCTTATTCCATTAATGAAAATTTAGACAGGAAAAACAAATCTGTTTCGCTGTATATAAAAGTAAAAAAGGGAAAAAAATACATTCTAAAAAAAGTGAGTATGTCAGAAAACCGGTTTAGATTAGATATAAAAATACCTTCAGCCTATAATCCACAATTAATTATCTCTTACCTTGAAAAAATAAAAAACTTTTATAAGGATTTAGGTTATTTAGATGCTAAAGTCTATCTTAATGTCAGGTTTAAAGAGGGAAAAGATACAACAGACGTTGAGGTTCTTTACCAGATAGAAAAAGGAAAAAGGTATAGAACAGGTATAACCTTTATATATGGAACAAGGCATATTTTTCCTAAAGTCATAAAAAAGAACATATACACTGAAGGATTTTTTATAAAAGAAAAATTTGATGAAGAGTTAGATTATCTGTACTCAACGTATGTATTTGATACAGTTAACCCTTTCCTTGAGATTGATAAGAAAAATAAAAAAGTGGATAAAATTTACCTGTTTTATGAAGATAAAAGGGGACTTTTCCAGGGTTCTGTTGGTTACAATACAAACCAGAAGTTTAAACTTTCTCTGCAAGGAACGTTAAAAAACCTTTTTAACTATGGTTTTGAGATATCAAGTTATATAGAAACTTCGAATCTTGGAACAACATACCAGATATCTTTTGGAAATAAATTTGTTCCTTTTAGAAATTCTGTGTTCCTAAACCTGTTTAGAAATTACCAGTCCCACAGAATTTTTGACCTTATAGAGAAAGGTGGAGAGATTATATTTGAAAAGAAAAAAGATAAATACAGAAAGTACAGCATTGGCCTATCTTACAAAGATAATAGATTGTCAAAACAGAGTATATTTCCTGAAAATTACCTTTCTTATAAAATCTCTTACTGGTACAAAGATATACATGGGATACCAAAAGTAAATCCAAAAAAAGGATACAACCTGAAATACGGTGTATTTTTAAATTTTGGTGATTATAACCTGCAAAAACTGATAGCATCCTACAGATATTTCCTTTCATGGAAAATTTTCACATTAACTCCTAAAGTAAGTTTAGGATACATAGTGCAGGACATAAAAAAAATACCATTGCCAGATAGATTTTACTTAGGTGGTATATCTAATCTACGGGGCTTCTCCTATGAAAATGTATCAGGAAAGTCAGGTTCAGGAGGTAAAGCTTTTCTTCTTTTTAACAATGATTTAAGGTTTCTTTTATACAGGAGGTTCAACCTTTACGGGTTTGTTTTTTATGATTTTGGAAATGTGTATGAAAAAATGAGTTATATAAAAGACCTATCTTTCAGGGATTCCCTTGGTTCTGGTGTTTTTGTCCCAACACCAGTTGGTTCTTTTATGTTTTATGTGGCTTATAACCTTCACAGAAAGGGAAATGAAGACAAGTACAGAATAGAATTCAGTATATCCACAGAATTTTAATATATAATTTAAAAATTATTACATTCAGGAGTTTATTATGTTTGGTATAGGATTTTCAGAACTTATACTTATATTTGTTGTTGCTCTCCTTGTTTTAGGTCCAAAGAGACTTCCAGAATTGGCAAAAACACTTGGGAGGCTGTACAGAGAAGTAAAATCAACAGTTGATGAGGTTAAATCTGTTGTTACAGAAGAACCAACCTACACCCCACCACAGATACCTAAAGAGACCCACACAGAAAAGAAGAAAGATACATGGGAAGAGGAGTTTGAGGAAGAGCTAAAAAATGCTGATAAAGGAGAGTACCAGCCAAAAAGGGAAAAAATATCTTTCAAAAAGGGTAATAAAGAAGAAAGTCAATCTTAGAGGAAGGGTTCATGGCAAAAGATTATAAAAGTCCAGAAGAGTTTGAAGCACCTATAACAGAGCACCTTGCTGAGCTTAGAATAAGGCTTTTTAGAAGCCTTGTGGCGGTTATTATAGGAACAATCGCTGTTTTTACGAAGGTTGATTTTTTCTTTAAAATATTTAAGGAACCTTTAAGAAGGGTTTTCCCAGACCTTAAGCTTGTTGCTCTTACACCTACAGAATCTTTCTTCACAGCATTTAAAATATCCCTCTTAGTAGGTTTTGTGGTTGCATCTCCTTTTGTTTTTTATCAGGTATGGAAGTTTATCGAACCTGCACTTTATGAAGAAGAAAAGAAACTTGTTGTTCCTTTTGTTTTTTTCACAACTCTGTTTTTTATATTTGGAGCTCTTTTTGCCTTTTTTGGGGTATTACCACTTGCTATAAAGTTTCTTTTAACATTCGGTTATACACAGCTTGATGTTGAAGCCATGATATCTGTTAGCTCTTACATTTCCTTTGTTATAAGGCTTATACTCGCTTTTGGAATAACATTTGAGATGCCGGTTATACTCTCCCTATTGGCAAGACTTGGACTTGTAACGCCTGATGCCCTTTCAAAGTTCAGACCTTATTTTGTTGTTGCCGCTTTTGTTATGGCTGCTATTTTGACACCACCGGATGTTGTAAGTCAGGTTTTTCTTGCTATGCCACTTATCGTTTTTTATGAGTTATCTATAATTATGGCAAAAATTCTTTATCCGAGAAGTGAAAGAAGCAAAGCACAGGGATAAGGAGGATTTTTTATGGATATTAAGGTTTCTGAAATAGATAGAAAACAGATATACAAGCTTATGACAAGTACAATTGTCCCGAGACCTATAGCCTGGATTTCAACTGTTAGCAAAGATGGTATATACAACCTTGCACCTTTTAGCTATTTTGCAGGAGTATCAAGCTCTCCACCTTTACTTATGGTATCAATAGGGAGTAAAGAAACAGGTGATAAGAAGGATACATGGAAAAATATAGAGGAAACAGGGGAATTTGTTGTAAATATCGTAACGAAAGAGCTGTTAGATAAGATGAATATATCATCTGTAGCTTTTGATGCTGAAATAGATGAGTTTGAAAAAGCAGGTTTAACACCTGAAAAATCTACAGTTGTAAAAGTACCAAGAGTCAAAGAATCACCTATAAACATAGAATGTAAAAAGTTTGAGATTATAAATATAGGAAAAATGGGGATAGTTTTTGGGGAAATTGTTAATTTCCATATAAAGGATGAGCTCATAAACGAAAAAGGCTACGTTGACACAACTAAAATAGATATAGCAGGAAGGTTAGGTGGTGCAAATTACTGTATAATATCTGCAGATAACACATTTGAAATTAAAAGACCTGATATAGGTAAGAAAAAATGAGGTTAAGTAAGAAAAAGATATTAGAAAAATTCAAAGATTATCTGAAAAAGGAAAAACTAAAGTACACCCCCCAGAGGGAAGAGATATTAAAAGAGGTTCTAAAGACAAGGGGTCATTTTGAAGTGGAGGATATTGTTCATAAACTGAAGAACAAGAAGAAAAGTGTCTCAAGAGCAACTGTTTATAGAACCCTCAGTATACTGAAAGAAATGGGCGTTATAACAGAAGTTATAAAGTATAAAAATAAAACCATTTATGAAATAGGTCTGAAAAAACACCATGACCACCTTATATGCGTTAGTTGTGGAAAAATTATTGAGTTTTTTAACAAAAAACTTGAAAAGCTCCAGGATAAAATATGCAGTGACTTTGAATTCCACCCTTACTCACATAGGCTTGAAATATACGGTCTTTGCAATGACTGTTTCAGTGAAGAATCTAAAAAGGCGTAGTTTCCTTTTACTGATTTTTTTAATCTTTATAAAAAAAGGATTCTGTCTTACACCTGAGGAGATTATCTCTATTGCAGAGAAGAAAAACCCTGAACTTATAAAGATAAAAAAAGAACTTTCTGTTATAAAAAAGAAAGTAAAAGTTGCAAAAAGGCTGTTTAACCCTTCAGTATCCTTATCTTTAGAAGGAGAGGAACTATTTAAGAGCCCTTTAGAATCTGGAAAAATCTATATAAAACAGTACATACCATATCCAAAAAAGTTTGAAATCAGAAAAGAGATAGAAAAAAAGAAATACAGGTCAGAGTACTTTTTTCTCCTAACAAAAAAGGAAAAAATTTTTGCTGATATATACAGAGAGATATACAAAATCTGGTTTTTAGAAAAGGCCATAGATGTGTACAACAGATATATAAAAAAGGTATCAAATCTGGCTAAAAATTTAAGAGATGAAGAAAAACTTAGGGTGGAAAATCTGATATACAGATGGGAGATAAAAAAGGAGGAACTTTTTTTTGAAAGAAAAAAGGAAATCGCAAAACTCAGCCAGTTAGTCAATCAGGAGATTAATACTGTTTCTGTTTCTCTATCCTTTCCTTTTAATCTACCAGAGTTAGGGGATATCTTAAAAAGATTGGATAAAAGTCCTTTTTACAAAAGCGTTGAATATGATATAGAAAAATCCAAGGAAATATTTAGATTATCCAAAATGATTTATTATCCTGATTTTACAATTTCCGCAAGAGTGGATACTGGAGGAAGTCTTACCAAAGCTCTTTCATTAGGTATAGGTGTTAGACTTCCAATCTGGAGAACGGTAAGACAGGAACAGGAAGTTCTCTCAAAACAGCTTGATATCATAGGTGAGAAGGAAAAACTCCAGTTTATAAAAAATCAACTTGAGTACAGTATAAAAAGAAGTTTTTACAATATACAGTTGAGTAAAAAAGTTTTAAAAATCCTTAAAAATTTCATACCATCCCTTAAAAAAGAAACACTGAATAAGAAAGGATATATATTAGAAAGGTTAAAACCTTTTGAAGAGCTTGTTGAAAATGAAATAAAGATGTACAGATATATATTTTTATCTAATCTTGAGAAAATGAGAATAAAATCTATTTTAGGTGAGCTATGAAAGGTATAACAACTATTATATTAGCAGGGGGAGAGAGTAAAAGAATGGGAAAAGACAAAGCATTTCTGACTTTAAATGGAAAAACCTTTCTCAGACTCATACTTGAAACGGTGGACACATTTTCAAATCAGATTATAATCTCCGGAAACAAAGATAAAAACGTATATTTAAAAGAAGCTTATAAACTAAAAAATAAGCCTGTAGTAGTTAAAGATATAGACCCGTTTAAAGGTCCTTTAAACGGTATAAGGAGTTGCTCAGATTTTATAGAAGAAGAGATTGTTTTTATAGCAACCTGTGATACACCTATAATAAAAAAAGAAGCTATTTTTTTCCTGTATAAAAATCTAAAAAACCACCAGTGTGTAATTCCTGTTATAAATGGTAAGTTTCAGCCTATGAACACATTTTACAGGAAAGAAGCTGTGGAAAAATCTAAGGAGATGTATGATAAAGGCATAGATTCAATGTTTAAATGGATAACTTTTTTAGATTCTGTTTATGTAGACGAAACATTACTAAAGGAATATGACAGAGACTTAATAACTTTCAGAAGTATAAACACCCCTGAAGAATATCAAAAACTACTTGAAAAATTTGAAGTGTAAAAAATATTTACAATAGGCCTTTTTGTCTTTAAAATATAAGTATCTCTCGGAGGGATTTTATGCTTCAAAAAAACAATACAAATATATTTTTTAAATATATAGTAGTCTTATTTATCACATTATCTGCCCTTGCAGTTGGGTTTCTTTCTATTCCAAAAATTGAGCAGTCTATAGAAGACACAATAATAAATGAAGTTGTACTACCTGACCTTAATGCAAAAATAGATAAGTTTGAAAAAGAGATGCTTAAAACAGCAAAAATAGAAAATAAGGATATAGCAAGTTTATTTTTAACAACAGGGTTAAAAAATCAGTTCGAAAAGGAGTTTGAGCTTATATTAAACAAAGATGTTAAAAGGGCATACATCCTTTACAAGGATAAGGACAACAAGCTCAGGTATATACTTGATGTATCCAAAACCCTGGAAAGAAGAAAATTCTGGGAAATTTACAACGGAAATCCTGAAGATATAGAATCAATATTGAACACAACTAAAAGAAAAATCATAGAAAGAGAAAAAAATGGCAGGCGTTTTATAACGTATGTAAAGCCTATAAAAATAAACAAGGAAGTAAAAGGATATATACTTCTAGACCTTTCCGTTAGGAAGTTTTATGGTATTGAATCCCTTGCAAGGAAAGTAAAATTCACATTGGGGGGACTTTTTACTGTCGTAGCACTTGTAATTTCTTACTTTTTTTACCAGTCAAGGAAGTACAGAAAAGACCTTGAAAAGATGTACATAGACCCACTTACAGGAGTTTATAACAGACATTTTATGTACGATAACATGGATTTATTCAAGTTAGACACATACACAGTTTTTGTAATAGATATAGATTTTTTTAAAAGAATAAACGACACATACGGACATGAAGTTGGAGATAAAGTTCTTAAGGAGATAGCAAACAGAATAAAAAGCTGTATAAAAGAAGAGGATATTCTTATCAGATACGGAGGGGAAGAGTTTATCCTCTTTGTAAAATCAAATCCTGACAGCCCAACATACAAATACGATATGGTTCAGTTTGCAAGGTCTATTAAAAATGCTGTGATGAAGAAATATATAGATGTTGATGGCATAAAGTTAAAAATAACCATATCAATAGGTATAAATCTGTACGAGTATGAAAAATCTATAGAGGAAGCAATAAAACATGCAGATATGGCTCTTTACAAGGCAAAACAAAGGGGAAGAAACAGGATTGAACTTTACAACACAAATCTGAAATTTGAGAGTAAAAATATAAATATAGTAAAGGAAGCTATAGAGGAAAACAGAGTTATATGCCATTATCAGCCAATTGTTGATTTAAACACCCTTAGACCTGTCAAATACGAAGCCCTCGTAAGGATAATGACAGAAGACAAAAAAATTCTTTATCCTGGGCAGTTTCTTGATGCAATAAAAAGAACATACGTTAATGTTGATTTAACAAAAAAAATCATAGAGTACAACTCTATGGTTTTAGATATGTACAAAAAGATGCATGTAAGTATAAATCTTTCTGCTATGGATATATACAATGAAGATATTATCTATATGCTTGCCATGCTCTTTGACGGAGAAAAGGCTCAAAGGGTAACCGTTGAAATACTTGAATCTGAAGAGATAGAAAACTACGAATTTTTCAAAGAACAGATGTTTAAGATAAAAGAGATAGGATGTAAAATTGCCATAGACGACTTTGGAACAGGATACTCTAACTTTTCCCATATAGTTGAACTGAATCCAGACTACCTGAAAATAGATGGCTCACTTATAAAAAATATAGACCTTGACCCAAGGGCATTTTCTATCGTAAAAGCGATAAAACTTTTTGCAGATGACCTTGGAATAGATGTTGTTGCTGAATTTATACACAATGAGCAGGTTCTAAATAAAGTTAAATCGATAGGAATAAGATATGGACAGGGATTTTATCTTAAAAAGCCTATAGAGTTAGAAATTAAAAAAGATATGGAATATTACAGAATGTATGAAGATATGATTGCTTCCGCATCAGCCTCTTAAAGCTTCTATAGGTTTTATATTTGATGCTTTTAGGGCAGGGTATATACCCGCTACAAGTCCTGTAAAAATAGAGATAAAAACGGCAAATATTATGAAATCCTTTGGGTATATTTCTGGTAAGTTTGATATCTTGTAGATAACAGTTATAAGAAAAATGGCTAAAATAAATCCTATTCCACCCCCAAAAAAAGACAGAAAACCTGTTTCAAGTAAAAACTGTATAAGTATATCTTTTCTTTTGGCACCAACGGCTCTTCTGATTCCTATCTCAGTAATTCTTTCATTTACTATAAGAATCATGACAGACAGAATGCCTATTCCTCCTATACTGAAGGATATAACAGCTGAAACAACTCCTAAAACAGTGAATATTTTTAATGCCTGCGTTTGCATTCTCATAAGGTCATCAGGTGTTAAAACGGTAAAATCATCTTTATCTGTTTTTTTTAGTTTGTGGAGTTTTCTCAGTAAGAATCTTATTTCTCTTTTTACAACAGGTATATTTTCTTTTGAATCAACCTGAACAAAGATTGTATTTATATAATCAACATTTGCCAACCTTCTCATAGATGTTTTTAAAGGTGTATAAACAAGCATATCCTGATCTGTCCCTGATATATCTACCCCTTTTTCTTCCATAACACCGATAACCTTACAGGGAACTCTAAAAATAAGGATAAACTTTCCTATAGGGTCTTCATTTCCAAACAGTTTTTCTCTGATTTTTGCCCCCAAAACAACAACTTTTTCCCCTGTTTTTTCTTCTTTTCTGGTAAAAAATCTTCCAATTTTAACTCTTATACTCCTTATGTCAGGATACTCACTTTCTGTTCCAATAATAGTTGTTTTAACAGTAGTTCCTTTTCTTCTTATAGGGTAATCTATAGTAAAAGAAGGTAAAGCCTCTAAAACATGGCTTATCTGTTTTTTTATAAGAATAGCATCTCTTATTTTTAGTGTTGTTGCTGAAGAAATTGTCCTCTGTCTCTTTCTAAAAACCCTTACAAGACCTGATTTTACAATAATTACATTTTTTCCAAGCTTCTCCGCTTCAATTTTGCTTTTTTCTTTCAAAGAAAGGGAGACAGAAACCATAACTATAAGGGCGAATGTTCCAAAGGCTATACCAAGTATAGAAAGGGAAGACCTGAGTTTATGCTCCTTCATAATTCTCAAAATAACTTTTAGGTTTTCTTTTAGAACTTTTCCCATTTTAGCTCCTGATAGCCTCAATAGGGTTTAGTCTTGAAGCCCTTAAAGCAGGGTTTAAAACAGAGAGAACACCAACAAGTGTGGAAACAAAAAGAGCAACGAGAAATGCTCTGTATGAGAAATGGACAGGAAAGTTCCCAAACGATGTTAGAAGTTTAGCCCCTAAAACTCCTATTAAAAAACCTACTACAGCACCTAAGGTAGTTATAATAAGAGCCTCATATAAAAACTGAAACATTATATCTCTTTTTTTTCCCCCTAAAGCTCTCCTTATACCTATTTCCTGTTTCCTTTCATTTACAGAAAGGAGAAAAAGGTTCATAAGGACAAAACCACCAACGGTTAAAGAGATAGTAGAAGAAAGTCCAAGAAAAAGAACAAGACTTCCTGTAAGAGCTACAAGGAAATTTATTATCTCTTTTGGAGAGAGTATAAAAAAGTCATCATCCTGATCTTCTTTTAAATGGTGTCTTTCCCTTAAAAAATTTCTTAATTCTTCAACAACAGTAGCAACATCAGTACCTTTAAAAAATTTTATCCTTATGGCATTTATATAGAAAATATCGTGGTTTATCTTACTCATGACTGTTGTGTAAGGCATAAGAACCCTGTTATCAAGGTTTCTTCCTGTTGGGGTTGTACCCCTTTCTCCAAGAACACCTAAGACCTTGCATGGAATCTGGTTAAAAAGGATAGTTTTTCCAATTGGATCTTCTTTACCGAAAAGCTCTACTTTCACATACTTACCAAGTACACAAACATTTTTCTTTCTTTTCACCTCTTCTTCCGAAAACAGCCTTCCCTCTGTGAGGTACCATGACCATGCTTCTTCAAAATCTGTAGAAACACCGTATCCTGTTGTTTTTACAGCATTTTTCCTGTATCTAACAGTAATATCATCAAGAAAAAGAACAGGCATTATAATTTTTATCTCAGGAAAACTCATTTTTATAGCGTTTAAATCTGCCATTGTTAGGGTTTTGACCCTTACTCTGACTCCCTTATTTTCCTCTTTACCCCCAAAAATAATGATACTTTCAGGACCGAAAACATCTATTATTCTGTAAGCTCTATCAAAAGCTCCTTCCACAGATGCAACAATTATTGACAGTGATGCTATTCCAAAAGATATTCCAAGAACAGAAAAGAATGTCCTTAGTTTATAAGCTTTTACAGCTAAAAAAGATTCTTTGATAAGGCGGAGTATCTTTATCATTTATTTTGTGGTTTAAACCTTATTGTTGTTATTGCCCACTGTTTTTCTTTAGCTTTGTTAAATTTCCAGCTTAAAACGTATTCCCTTACTTTTTTATCTATATCAGGGTTTCCTGTTGTTTCTAAAAGCTGAACATTACCAACAGTACCGTCCTTATTTATCCAGAGCTTTACTTTTATAGGAGGAGGTAGATTTGATGATTTTACAGTAGGAGGAGAAGGTCTGTAAATCAGCTTCCTGTTTTTAGCTGTTCCTTTAACGCCTCTATCAAGTTTTGAAAGCTCTGTACCAAAAGAAGGGTTAAACTTCCCTGGAGAAACAGCTTGGAACTCTTTTATTACTATTTTTTCCGATGGTATATCAGAGAAGTTCTCTTCTGGTAGTTCTTCTTCAGGAAGAGATATTTTTTCTTCTGGGAGTTTATTTTCAGGTAAAGGTGGTGTAAAAGCAGGGATTTCAGGTTCTTTTTTTACTGTTTTACCTGTGGATTTTTTAGGTTTTGTAATCCCTTTTTTGCTTTTGATATGTTTGGTAATTTTCCTTTTCTTTACTTTTTTTACACTCTTTTTCTCTTTTTCTATCTTCCTCTGCACAGGTTTTTCAACAGGTTCTGGAATATACGTTATTTTTGGCTGATTTATCTCATCTTTATTAACATAGGTGTAGAACTGGAGCAAAAAAAGAAAAAGGAGGTTGACAATAATACCAATTCCTATGGCAACAGAAAAAACAGTTTTGTTTATTCCTGAAGATGCTTTTGAAATATAAACATTTTCCATACAGATATTCTATGCAAAGGTTGATTATTTAGCAAGAAAAAGAAAAACAGCAGGTTAATTGGTTGATAAATGTTTATTTAACCGATAAAATTTATAACACTGTTTTAAAAACTAAACTTTGGAGTAGAAGGATGTCCTGGATAAGTTTAGAAAAGATTAAAAGGTTAGGTGAAAAATTCGACTATGTCAATGTTATTGAGAATGATAAAGGATTTCACTCTGTAGAAGTTCCAAAAGAGAATCTGATAGATTTTCTCAAGTTTTTAAAAACAGACCCTGAATACTCTTTTAAAATGTTTATAGACTGGACTGTTATAGACCATGGACAAAAAGCTGACCCGAGATTCCAGGGTGTTTTGATTCTCTTCTCTCCAGAGCATAAAGAAAGGATTATTGTTAAATCCTGGGCTACAGATGAAACCCTACCAACATTAACAGGACTGTGGAAAGGAGCTAAATGGGCTGAAAGGGAAGCCTGGGATATGTTTGGTATAAAGTACGAAGGTCATGAAAACCTCGTAAGGATGTTTTTATGGGAAACGTATCCATATCATCCCCTTAGAAAAGATTTTCCTTTGAGGGGTATAGAAGATACAGAGCTTCCTTCTCTAAATGAGAAGGAGAGAATGGACCAGCTTGAAGGTACTATGAACTATTCAAGGATGCATACAGCCCTTCCAACTCTTGAAGACTTAGAGATAACCCAGAAAGCAAGAATGCCCCATAAAAAATCACAGGTTGTCTTGAACTGGGGTCCTTTACATCCAGGTACCCACGGAACAATATGGTTTCTTTTTGATATGGAAGGGGAGTATGTTCAGGAATGCGATATCATTATTGGTCAGCTCCATAGAGGTGTTGAAAAGTTAGCTGAAAATATGAATGTTCAGCAGATAATACCTTATACAGATAGAATGGATTACATCGCTTCTATAAATGAAAACCACTCAGTGTGTGTTGCCGCAGAGAAACTCCTTGGTATCCATGAAAAAATACCTGAAAAAGCAAAGTACATTAGAACAATGATGGCTGAGCTTTCAAGGATAAATTCACATTTACTGTGGCTTGGAACTTATGCCCTTGACCTTGGTGCCTTAACAATGTTCCTGTACACATTTAGAGAAAGAGAAAAGATAATGGATATTTTCGAAGGTATTACAGGGGCAAGGTTTACAATAAACTACTTTAGAGTTGGTGGTGTTTATGCAGACCTGCCTTATGGTGCCCTTGATGCTATTGAACACTTTCTAAGGGATTTTCCACAGAGACTTAACGATTATGAAACCCTTTTAACAAGGAATAGAATATGGCTTAAAAGAAATGTGGATGTATGTGTGATAACTGAAGAAGATGTTTATGACTATGGGCTAACAGGTGCTGTAGCAAGGGCATCAGGTGTACCTTATGATATTAGAAAGATTGATAAATACGATGCCTACGGTGAGGTTGATTTTGACATTCCTGTTGGTGATAAAGGGGATTCCTACGATAGATACCTTGTAAGGATTGAAGAGATAAGGCAATCTGTAAGAATTGTAAACCAGTGTATAGAAAAATTGAGAAAGATGTCTAAAAATGACCCTTATTTCTTTGAACCTGAAGATAAAAAAATGAAGATAACTATAGATGGAAGGGGAACGAAACTATTTAAAGGTGAAGTTTACGCTTCTGCAGATAATCCAAGGGGTGAATTAGGGGTTTATATATACCAGCCTAAAGATGGTATAAAACCTTTCAGATTCAGATTACGTTCAGGAGCCTTTTACAATTTACAGATATTTACAAAAGCTATAATTGGAAGACCTATCGCAGATGCAATAACGTTACTTTCAACGATTGACCCAGTTGTTGGGGAAACTGATAGATAAAAGGTGGAGGATTGCTATGGGAATTAAAAAAGTTGGATTAAATAGAAATGTAGCCCCACAGAGTTTTATAGAAAAAATATTTTTCCTTGATTTTATGAAAGGGCTTAAAACAACTATAAAACACCTATTTAGAAAAGTTATCACTGTTGATTTTCCATTTGAGGTTATTACACCTGCACCAAGATTTAGAGGCGTACATGGTCTCAGGAATGTTGATGGAACAGAAATGCCAGATTTCCAATCATGGGTGAAAAAACTGAAAATAAAACCTCCTGAAATGGGAGAAACCAGATGTATAGCCTGTAAGTTCTGTCAGGCTGCCTGTCCAGTTCCTGAGATATTTGTTATTAAAGCCCAGAAATTAGATGTTCCAGAAGACCACCCACACCACGGTTTGAAGGTTTTATCCCAGTTCGATATGGATTTGGGAAAATGTATGTTCTGTGGATTATGTACCCTTGCATGTCCGACAGGGTGTATTATCCACACAGACATATATGACCTGTCTTCATACACAAGAAGAGGTTATATACTGAATAAAGAGCAGTTATCAAAAATAGCCGATGATTTTATAGCAAGAAGAAGAAAAGAAAAGTTTGATGACCAGTCTTTCTGGCCTGATACACAGAAGCTCTGGCCAGAGTACGATTTTGCAAGAGCAAAAGCCTGGGATAACAATCCACCTCACTTTGGACCAAATTACGCTGATCAACAGTAAAAGCAGGCATTACGCCTGCTTTTTTCAAATACAACTTCTATAGCTTTCTTCCTATTTTTTTCGTAAAATAAAAGTTTCAAAATAAATAAGGAGTTAATGGATGGGCTATTTAATTGCGGCAAACTGGAAAATGCATAAAACAGTTGGGGAAACCCTTGAATACTTAGAGGTTTTTCTTCCTTCAGTAAAAGATTTAACAAATGTTGAAATAATGATTGCACCACCATTTACAGCTTTATCTTCTGCTTCTATAAAACTCGACTCAGTCAAGAAGGAAGGGGAGTACAATGTGAAATTAGGTGCCCAAAATATGTTTTACGCAGAAAAAGGGGCTTTTACAGGGGAGATATCACCTGTCATGTTAAATGAGCTTAATGTAGATTACGTTATCCTTGGTCATTCAGAGAGAAGACATATTTTTGGAGAAAAGGATGAACTTATAAATAAAAAAGTTGTAGCAGCTGTGGAAAGCGGTTTAAGACCTATTCTGTGTGTAGGTGAAACATTAGAAGAAAGGGAACAGGGAAAAACACTTTCAGTTGTTGAGAGACAGATAAGAAAAGGTCTTGCCGGTGTTGAGAAAGATATGGAGTTTATAGACATAGCCTACGAGCCAGTATGGGCTATAGGAACTGGTGTGAACGCCACACCTGAACAGGCACAGGAAGTTCATATGTTTATCCGTTCACTTATAAATGAAATCTCAAAAGGTAGAGATGAAAAAACAAGAATCCTTTACGGTGGAAGTGTTAATGAAAAAAATGCAAGGGAGCTTATAAAAGAACCAAATGTTGATGGTTTTCTTGTTGGTAGTGCAAGTTTAGACCCGGAAAGATTTTATAAAATAATTACAGAAGTTCTGGAGGTGTAATATAAATGGAGCTTTTATACACAATACTATCTGTTATTCTTGTGATAATAGCGGTTTTACTTGTTATTGTTGTTCTTATGCAAAAAACAAAAGGTGCTGAGGTAGGTGCTGTTTTCGGTGCAGGTGCAGCTGCAGCAGTTTTAGGAGCTGGTGCATCAACAGTTTTAACAAAAATAACTTACTGGCTTGGTGGTTTATTTATGGCTATAGTTCTTGCACTTTCCCTTATACATCACCATATGATTAAGTCATCAACAGTTATTTCAGATATTCCAGAAACAAAGCAACAAACCCAGCCTGTTAATCAAAATCAACCTTTAAATGTTGATATCCCTGAAAACAAAGGGGAAAGCAAAAAATGAAAAAGATTTTATTTATACTTCCTCTTCTTTTCTTCACATCTGGATATGCTCAGAGTTTAGAAGAACGGGTAGAAATCCTTGAAAAGAAAGTAAAACTCCTTGAGGAAAAAATAAAAGTCTTAGAAGGAAAAAAAGAGTTTAAAAATGTTGAAACAATATCTGAAGACAAGACTTTTTTAGAAACAAAAAAACCTTATGAAATTGTGTGGTACAGAGTCTTAAAAAAGTATTTTGAAAAAGCTTCTTTAAAAGAAAGTTTATGGAAAAGGGATGACCAGATAATTCTTAAAATGGAGTTTAAAAGTAACTTAAATAAACCTGTTTCTGCAATAACAGGTAAAATCGTTATTTATGATAAAAAAGAAAAACCTTTAATGGAAACAAAGGTAAATATAAACAAGGCTTTTAACTTTTTCAAAGGCACAGATATAAAACCTGGAGAAAAGGTAAGATACACAGTTTACTTTACTTATGATAATAAAAATCCAAAACACAGATTTGTGAAAGAAAAACCGTTATCTGAACTTATCGTAAAATTTTACCCTGAAGAAGTACATTTTTCAGATGGAACAATAAAGTACGTGAGATACAAGAGGTAATTAAATGGAAAATAGCCATGTTTATATCTCTGTTGTTCACTACCCAGCTGTAAACAAAGATAAAAAATGGGTTGTTACATCTTTTACAACCCTTGATTTCCATGATATAGCGAGACCAGCAAGAACTTATGAGCTTGGAGGGTATTTTATCGTTCAGCCCCTTGAAGCCCAGCAGTTTGTTATCTCAGAACAGATAAAATACTGGCTTGAGGGTTTTGGTAGCAGATTTAATCCAAGGCGTTCAGAAGCTGCAAAACTTGTAAGACTTGTTTCATCGCTAACAGAAGCTATAGAAAAGATAAAAAAAGAGACTGGAAAAGAGCCAAAACTGATTGCAACATCTGCAAAAAAATATCCCCAAACGGTATCTTACAGTGAAATGAGAAGAAAAATTGAAAAAAAGGAAGATGTTTATCTTATACTGATGGGAACAGGTTGGGGAATGCCTGAGGAACTTGTTTCAAGCTGTGACTATGTTTTAGAACCGATTTTGGGACCCGGCGAGTATAACCATTTATCAGTCAGAAATGCTTCTGCTATTATCTTAGACAGACTTTTTTCAAGAAATAGAGAACTGGAAAATCTGTAAATGTTATACCACATTTTTTATCAACTTCTTGATATTAACCTGTTCAAATACATAACATTCAGGGCTTTTTATGCCCTTATCACCTCATTTGGCATTTCTCTTATACTTGGTCCTTACGTTATAAGAAGGCTTAAAATCTTTCAGTATAAAAAAGGAGGTTATGTAAGACAGTACACCCCAGATACACATATAGCAAAAAAACACACCCCAACAATGGGTGGAATTCTTATTGTTCTTTCTGTTGTTATCTCTTCTCTTTTATGGTGCAGATTAGATAACTTTTATGTGTGGATAACCCTTTTTGTTCTTGTTTCTTTTGCCATTATTGGTGGTTTAGATGATTATATAAAAATAAAAAATAAGAAGGGACTTTCAACAAAATCAAAATTTTTAGTTCAGCTGTTGGTTGCAACGGCTGTTTCTTTAGCTCTTTACTATTATCCTGGATTTGATACTCATCTTTATATGCCTTTTTTAAAATTTCTCCAATTTGACCTTGGATTTTTTTATGTACTGTTTATGATTTTTATAATTGTTGGAACTTCCAACGCTGTAAATCTGACAGATGGACTTGATGGGCTTGCGATAGGACCTTCTCTTATATCTGCTACAGCCTTTTCTATATTTGCCTACATAACAGGGCATGCAATACTATCTTCTTACCTGCACATCCCCCACATATCAGGTAGCGGTGAACTGACGGTTTTTTTAATGGCTCTTTTAGGTGCAGGTCTTGGATTCCTCTGGTTTAATTCTTTTCCAGCTGAAATGTTTATGGGTGATGCCGGAGCTTTATCTATAGGTGCTGTTTTAGGTACTATAGCAATAATAACAAAGCAGGAAATTGTCCTTGCCATTGTTGGTGGTATTTTTGTAGTTGAGACATTTTCGGTTATTCTTCAGGTTGCTTATTTCAGGCTAACTGGTGGAAAAAGACTTTTCAAAAGGGCTCCTTTACACCATCATTTTGAGCTTAAAGGAATGGCAGAGCCTAAAATTGTTGTGCGTATGTGGATAATATCTATTATCTTAGCCATTATAGCTCTCTCTACACTTAAAATTAGATAGAGGACTTTCTGAATACAAAACCCTTTAGATAAAGGGAGTTTGGTATGTTCAGGATATAAGGGTGGTCTATATCCTGGTAAAGATGTTCTAAAATCTCAACAGGTGTTTTTACATCAACTGAAGCAGAAAGGGTAACCTTTTTTAAATCTTCCATCCCTACATGATGGGAACAGGAGAAAACAGCTATTAATCCATTCTCTGAGAGGAGTTTTATACTGTTCAGTATGAGATATTTAAATCCCCTTAAAGCTCCTTCTTTCTCTTTTTTTGTTTTTGCAAACGATGGAGGATCTATGATAATAAGGTCGTAAATTGCTCCTTTTTTCTTTTCTTCTTTCAGGAAATCAAAAACATCAGCCTTAACAATGTTATATGAGGATAAGCCATTTATCTCACAGTTTTTTTCAATCTGTTTTACTGCATTTTCAGATATATCAACAAACTTTACATATTCAGCACCATTTTTTGCTGCATATATACCAAAACCACCGGTGTTTGAAAAAAGGTCAAGAACAGAAAACCCTTTTTTAATAAAGGAGGCTACAATTTCCCTGTTTTTCCTCTGGTCTAAGAAAAATCCTGTTTTCTGACCTTCCTTTAGATTAACAATGAAACTGGTATTATTTTCTTTAACTGTAATCTCTTCAGGTATATTTCCATACAGAACTTTTTCTGAAGTTTCAAGACCCTCTTTTTTCCTTGAATTTTTATCAGACTTTTCATATATCCCCTTAACAGGTAAAACTTCTAAGATAGCTTCTAAAATTTCATGTCTTACAGTTTCCATTCCAGCTGTATTAATCTGGATAGATACATACCCATCGTAATAATCAATTATAAGTCCTGGCAGACTATCTGCTTCTGAGTGAACAACCCTGAAACTGTTTGTTTTTGATAAAAGTGGTTTTCTTTTTTTAAAGGCTTTTTTGATTCTTTCAGCTAAAAGGTTTTTGTCAAAACTGACTCTTTTAAAAAAGGAAAGAATTCTGACTGTTATTTTACTTTCTGTGTTTATATAACCTGTTCCTAAAAACTTACCTTCAGGAGAGAATATCTCTACAACCTCTCCTTTTTCTATATTTTTAGGAATCTTTTTTATTTCGTTATAGTAAATCCATGGATTAAACGACTTTAGTTTCTCTACACCAATTTTTTTCAATACAACCTTTTTCATTTTTTAAACCTGAAATCAAATTTTGAAAAAACTATTATATCTTACGTTAATAACGGTTTATTACTTGTGGTGATATGTCGAAATACATTTAGGCGAGATTTTATTAATAGAGGTTGATTATAAAAGAAAAAAAGTTGAAAATTATATTAGAAAGAGAAAAAAGCTATGGATAAAATAAAAACCTTGTTGGGAATCTTGGCTATAGGATTTTTAATATACCTTTATATGAATTATTTTCCTGTAATAGCTAAGAGAATCCAGCAGGCTCTTTTAGGTTCCCCTGCAGGTACATACACAGAAGAGGTAAAACCTGCACCTATCAAAAGCAAAAAAATGGAAGCTATGGGTAAAAAAAAGAGAAAAAGAAATATATTTGAACCTATAGATGAAAAAGATTATGAAAAAAAAGCTGAAGAAGAAATAGACAGGCTTTTAAATCTACAGTGAAATATCATAAATATAGTCTATATTTATTATCAAAACTCCCTGGAGGCTGTTAATGAGTTTCAAGTTCAACACCATTGAGGAAGCTATAGAAGATATCCAGAAGGGAAAAATGGTTATTGTTGTGGATGACCCTGATAGGGAAAATGAAGGTGATTTAGTTGTTGCGGCAGAAAAAGTAACTCCAGAGATAATAAACTTCATGGCAAAAGAGGGAAGAGGACTAATATGTCTTTCATTACTCCCTGAGAGGTGTAAAGAGTTAGATATTCCTCTTATGACCACCAATAACACAGACCCTAAAGGAACGGCATTCTGTCTTTCTATAGACGCTCATCCAAAGTATGGAACATCAACAGGTATATCTGCTTATGATAGAGCTATTACAATAAAATTAGCTGTCAGCCCGGAGGCTAAACCTCAGGATTTTGTGAGACCTGGACATGTCTTTCCATTAATGGCAAAACCGGGAGGTGTTCTTGAGAGAACAGGGCATACAGAAGCATCTGTTGACCTTGCAAGATTAGCAGGGTTATATCCTGCAGGGGTTATATGTGAAATAATGAAAGAAGATGGAACAATGGCAAGACTTCCTGACCTTATGAAGTTTGCAAATGAACATAACCTCAAAATTGTTACAATAGCAGACCTTGTTCAATACAGGTTAAGAAAAGAAAAATTAGTAATAAGAGAAGCTGAAGCTCACCTTCCAACAAAATATGGAACTTTCAAAATATACGCTTACAGAAACACGCTTGATGGCTCCGAACATGTAGCCCTCGTTATGGGAGATATAAAACCAGAAGAGCCAACACTTGTAAGGGTTCATTCAGAATGTTTAACAGGAGATATATTTGGTTCATTGAGATGTGATTGCCAGTCTCAGCTACATGCAGCCTTAAAGATGATATCCAAAGAAGGAAAAGGTGTACTTGTTTATATGAGGGGACATGAAGGTAGAGGTATAGGACTTACAAATAAAATTAAGGCTTACAAACTTCAAGAAGAAGGTTACGATACAGTAGATGCAAACCACAAATTAGGATTTAAGGCAGACCTCAGGGATTTTGGAACAGGTGCACAGATACTCCTTGATGTTGGTGTGAGAAAAATGAAATTGATGACAAACAACCCAAGAAAAATAGTTGCCCTTGAAGGCTTCGGGTTGGAAGTTGTGGAAAGAGTTCCACTTATAATAGAGCCAAACCCTTATAACCAGAACTACCTTGAGACGAAAAAAAACAAATTTGGTCATTTAATAGAGAGCTTTCAGGGTGAAAGCTGTAAGTTAGATTATGAAGATGAAAAGGATAATTAGTCTCCTCTTTGCCTCTTTTTTATTTAGTGGTTGTGAAAGTTTTTTCAAAATTTTTCAGGAAGAGGATTTACTTAAAAGGCCTGAAGCAAAAAGGTGCGGAGAGTGTCACAAAAATATATATAACCAGTGGAAAGACTCAAGACACAGCAAAAGCTGGATAAGTGAAGGATATAGAAAAGTAACAAACAACTATAGAAAAACAAAATGTTTCAACTGTCATATACCATATGAGATAAAAATAGGTGAAAAACCGGATTTTAGAGAAAAACACAGGGATGATGGGATAAACTGTGTTTCATGCCATTTCAGAGAGGATACAAAATCAATGCATGGAGAGTACGATGTTTTCTCACCTCCTCATCCATCAACAAAAGATATTAACTACTCCACTTCAAAAATATGTTCTGGGTGTCATCAGAAAACTTACAAACAGTGGGAAGAAACAGGGGTAAGAAAAGAATGTCAGGACTGTCATATGCCTTCAAAAACAGGAAGTTTAATACAAAAGTTTCCATTTGAGTATCTCCACAGAAAAAAAGAGGTTCATAATCATTCATTTCCAACAGGTATAATAAAAGAGCAGGATATACAGATAGATGCAGAAAAATTAGGCAGGAAGCTTTTTATAACTATAAAAAATGTATCTATTCCCCATAACATCCCAACAGCAGACAACGGAAAACCTAAGCTTTACCTGACAGTTATTTTTAAAGAAAAAGATGATGAGGTTTATATTGACAGATACATGTTTACCCCAAAAGACCCTGTATTTTACAAAAAAGAGAGGGTTTTAACATTTAAATCATTTGAAAATTTTGACTCAGTGGATATAATCCTTGAAAGAAAATTATCACATCAAAAAATAAAAGAAAAAATTCTTGAAATTGAAAGAAGATTTGACTGAAAAATTGGAAATTGTAGAATACAAAAATAAGTATGCAAAACAGGTTTATTTTATATTAAAAGAGAATTTTAAAAATCCATGGTCTATTGAAATCATAAACGCCTCAAACCCATTTTCAAGAAAATTAGTTGCTCTGTATGAAGAAAAAATCGTCGGTTTTTTAAATGGTGAAATAATTTTAGATGAAGGAAATATCCTTATGATATCAGTTAAAAAAGAGTTTCAAAATAAAGGTGTTGGTAGAAAACTTATGAACCGTTTTGAAAAATTAGCAAAGAAAGAAGGTGTAAAAGCTATATACCTTGAGGTTTCTGAAAAAAATATAAATGCTATAGATTTTTATAAAAAGCTCGGATTTATACCTGTTGGACAGAGAAAAAACTACTACAAAAATGGAGAAAATGCACTTTTACTAAAAAAAGAGGTGAAGTAATGAAAAAAATACTGCCTTTATTTGTTTTTATACTGTTTTTCTCTTCATGTAAAAATATGTACTCAAAAGTTTTTGATAAATCCTATGTAGGAAAAAAGATAGACTGTTTTAAGATAACAGGAAAAGATATCTTTCTTAACAAAGATGTTTCTAAAATACTTGAAAAATACGGATTTAAAGTCAGTAATAACTGTCCATTTGTTTTAGATGTTTATGCTATGAAACTTTCCCAGTGTAACAGTCCAAAAGGTAAATCAACAGGGGCAGATTTTGATGGTTATCTTAGATTTTCCCTTTATAAAGGAAAACACCTTATTTACAGATGTCAGGAAGACTACAAAGGTGAGTTTGGAAACTACCTTATAGAAGATTTAATTAAAAGAATGAAAAAAGATTTGAAAATCTAAATTTAGCTATAATAATGTTTTATTCTTAAAAAAGAGGATTCAGATGGAAGAAAAAAAGGTTCAGGAAGTGGAGGAACAGGAAGTTTTAGGTATTAACAAAAACAAAGAAAACCAGGAAGAAGCACCGGAAGATAGCCTGAAATTCATGATTGCTTATATGCTTGGGACAGGGCTTTTTGTAGGCAAAATTCCTAAAATACCAGGGACTGCAGGAACAGTTGTTGGGGTATTTCCGATACTGATATACTGGCTTAGAGGTGGTCAGTACCAGCTTATAAATCAGATCGCTATTACAATGGCTGTTTTTCTTATAGGTATATGGGCATCAACAGTTCTTATAGAAACCCTTAAAGAAGGAAAAGACCCAGAGTATATTGTAATAGACGAAATAGCTGGGTATATGGTTTCTATGATTGGCTTTTATCCAAGTATCCAGCATCTATTTCTTGCTTTTGTAATATTCAGGTTTTTTGATATTCTCAAACCGCCTCCTATAAAATGGTTTGAAAAATTACCATCCGGACTTGGAGTAATGGCTGATGATATTGTTGCAGGTGTGTACACATGGATAGTTATGTTTATACTTGTGCATTACTTAGGGCTTTAGCATGGAAGTGTGGAGAAAAGAGAATATAACTCTTATAAATGAAGATTTCCTGAATGTTGATTTAGAAAAAAGTTCTATAGACCTGATTGTAACATCACCACCTTACAATGTAGGTATTGAGTATGAAACTCATAACGATGAAATCAGCTACAAACGTTATTTAGAATGGACTGGAGAGTGGTTAAGTAAAGCTTTATCTATTCTAAAAACTGATGGAAGAATATGTCTTAATATCCCTTTAGATAAAAATAAAGGTGGAATGGAAAGTGTTTATGCAGATATAACAGTTTTAGCTAAAAAAATAGGCTTTAAGTATCAATCAACAGTTGTGTGGAATGAACAGAATATCTCAAGGAGAACCGCATGGGGGTCATGGCTTTCAGCTTCTGCGCCTTATGTTATCGCACCGGTTGAGATGATAGTTATTCTGTATAAAAACAGATGGAAGAAAGAGAAAAAAGGCATATCAGATATAACAAAAGAGGAATTCATTCAGTGGACAAATGGTATGTGGACTTTCTCAGGGGAAAGCAAAAAAAGGATAGGACATCCGGCCCCATTTCCCTTAGAACTCCCTAAAAGATGTATAAAACTGTTTAGTTATATTGGGGATACTGTATTAGACCCTTTTGCTGGAAGCGGTACAACATTGATAGAAGCACAGAAACTGAATAGAAAAGGTATCGGAGTTGAAATAAGTAGAGAGTACTTTGAGCTTGCAAAAAAAAGAATTGAAAAGGAATGCTTTTCCCAAAAGGAGCTTTTCAGTGGAAAAATATAAAACTTACAGAGGAGAAGAGATGATAACATACAAAGATGCAGGAGTTGATATAGAAAAAGCGGATAAATTTGTAGAACAGATAAAAGGTTTTGTAAAAGGTACATTTAACAGGAATGTTATAACCCCAA